>VXZK01000074.1 GCA_009845545.1 Candidatus Poribacteria bacterium | reverse complement strand
GTTTAGGGATGCAAATTTGTTTTCATTCGCTGAAGGAAACAATCAGGGTTGACATGCCAATCGCGTTGGATTATACTAACAACAATCTCAGTGAAGTTATCGCATAAGGTTTGTTCGGGCATATTTTTTCTGAAATGAAAATAGGTTTCAATTGTTAGTGACGCGATTTATACCTAAAAAGGGTGCATAATTTGAGAAAAATCGAAATTTTGTGTAATCGAGAATAAAATCTATCGCGTTAGTATCAGGGTATCGGCGAAAATCCACGGGCAAAACTTCTACAATTTGCTGATAGTGGCAATCTAAAAAAGAGGATTCCGATGCGTCGGTATAGCATTCAAACTAAAATTGTTCTTCCGTTCATGCTTCTTTTCGCCGTGGTCGCTATTGTGTTTCCATTAGTTGCCGTTGAAATTTTCGCGTGGAAATACGACGAACAGTTTACGCGTGAGACAGAAGGATGGGTTGATACCATCATGAAAACGGGATACTTTAAGCAGGAGCCAGAAAAAATCAAGAGTGCCTATGGTGTTGAGATTATGATTTTTGGCTCCGATTACACGCTTAATGGCACCACGCTGGACGCATTCTCTGATGTAGGGCAAGATTGGACTAATTTAGCGGAGAAAATGCGGCTTCGTGAGGTCAAGTTACACCTTGAGAATCCAGATGGCAAATCCGTTATACGGGATGTTACGCTCAATGGAAAACCGTATAAAGTTTTTTATCTCCCGCTCAACCTTGGTCGATTTTACTGCTTGCTGCGTCCGATGGAAGCGATCGCCGAGGCGAAACGGACGCTCACATGGTACATGCTCAGCATCGCGGTGCTTGTTACAGGGTTGGTTGCTCTCATCAGCCACCTTATTGGGAGAAACTTGACGAACCCAATCAAAGTTTTGGTTGATTCTACTACCCGCGTCGCTACAGGAAATCTTGATGAGCAGTGTAACATTAAAACGCACGATGAGATCGGTGATCTCGCTGCTGCGTTTAACCAGATGACCAGGGATCTTAAACAGTCAAGGGATCAGCTGATTCAAGCGGAACGCTTGGCAACAGCCGGTAAGATGTCTGCTTCTTTCGCCCACGAGATCCGAAACCCGTTGTCATCTATGCGGATGTTGGCACAGATGCTGATGCAGAAACCGGAGATGGCGGTTGAGAAACATCAGCAATCGCTGCGTTATATCCTTGAAGAGATTAAACAAATTGACACGATTGTTAAAGGATTGATGGATTTCGCGCGTCCGACGGCACTTAACCTCAGGCAACAGCCACTCTCACTTGTCTTGCAAGCAGTCTTGGCATTGATGGCAGCCAACTTGGAGCACCACAAAATTCAGTTGGAATTAGATGTGTCACCTGAAACCCCGGAAGTTCAATTTGATTCAGATAAATTGAAGCAAGCGTTTATGAACGTCGTTCTAAACGCGATGGAGGCGATGCCGCAAGGCGGTGTGTTGAAGGTCTCTACAATTGTGGATGAAGATCGGGTCGGCATCAAGGTTGTTGATAATGGTGTCGGAATATCAGCAGAAGATTTAGCACATCTGTTTGAACCGTTCTTTACCAAAAAGACGCGAGGTACAGGCCTCGGCTTGGCAAATGTGAAACGGATTCTTGAAGAGCATGGCGGTAACGTTAAGATTGAAAGTACTCTCGGCGAAGGAACGGAAGTGTCATTATGGTTGCCGTTGTCGGTTGTCAGGAATTAGCCATCAGCGGTCAGTCGTCAGAGAAATAGTTGTCAATTATCTTCGTATGAGCATCTTTTTTGTGTTTGTAAAATCACCTGCTTTGAGAGTATAGAAATAGATGCCGCTTGCGACAGGTTCGCCTTGCCTGTTCTTACCGTCCCAATAGGCGGCACGGGATTTGTTGTGGTAGATACCTGCCTGTTTATGTCCTAATGCAAGTGTCCTGACCAACTTTCCATCTGCAGCATAGATGGATACGTTGACATCTGCAGGTTTTGCCAACTGATAGGGTATCCACGTCTCCGGGTTAAACGGGTTCGGGTAGTTGGGTAAAAGCGATGTTTCTGCGGGTAGCGCAGATGGGGCTTTCGCAACGTTTGTGATGACTGGCGTATCGATATCGTTGAAGTAGAAAGTCCGAACCATAACCCACATTCTGCCCCGCAAAAACCATCCGTCTTGAATCTTGCCCCAGAGTTTAATTGAACGGTCATTCATACGCGACCATCCGTCTACGCTTGCTGTACCTGTGGAGGTCAGCAGTTCGATGTCCGAAACCTGTATAATACGAAGTGGGTTTTGGAATGTGAGTGTATCTTCCCACTCGCGTATACCGCCCCGAAACTTGGTTTCCCCGTAGATTTCAATCGTCTGCATGTCCGACCAGTAAGGACGGTAACTTGTTTCAAAGGAGGGTGCTTCTGACGGAACAACTACCGTATTTGGATTGAGATGTATCTGATTAAACAACCCCGCATCCAGTTGGAATTCGTACCATTCCTCGTCTGCTGTCTCAAACTCCGGTAGCCAGTCCAGTGTCCAATTGGCGTTCAGCTGCGCCGCGGTCCACCATTTGAAGTGTCCGTTCGGGTCCGCGATTAAGAATTCATCCCAACGCGTATCATAACCGACGGCGACTACCCAGTGATACCCTGTATTTGAGAGCCGTAGGAGCATAATAGGTGGGCGATTGGCCTTGATGTAGCGGCGCACGTCATCAAGCGTTCTGTTGGTGTACCAATGTGCCAGAACACCAGATTCATTGAGTGCCTGTCGGAGTTCACTCGGTGATGTTCCGAATGCAACAGTCCGGATACCTCCAGCCTTCCAGATATCTTTGAGTCGCCGGTGCTTTCTGTGATAGTAGAGCAGCATCTGGACGCTGTTGGGACCGCAGTTTTTATCGAACTGCTCCATCATGATGAAATCGTTTCCGCCTTTATGTGGGATGTATCCGTTGGCAATCGGATCAAACCGTGTTAGATCAAGCGGGAGTCCTTTGAGGGTGACGATTTCGTTGTCTTTGCCGTAAGGATAAGGGTAGACCTCTGCCTCGCTGCATATTGGGATAGCAGCAAGCATTAGTAGCACAAGCGCCATGTGAAACGTGTTGTGGGAATAGCGGAGATGTCTCATATTTTTTCCTCTTGATGCAGTTTACCAAAACTTTCGTTTTTAGTCAAGTCGAAAACGGAAAATCTTCTATTCAAAAAAAGAGGATTGTGATATAGTACGCAGCAAGGTTAGGAGAATCTACGGAATTCTACTTTGAAAGGCAATCATTTGATTCAACAACAGGTCAGAGATAGCCTCACATGGCGTGCGGTATTGATTGGTTTGGCGTGTGCCACTACTGAATGTCTTCTCGCGCCTTATAACGATTACGTTATCCGTAACATCTTCCTTGCAGGCGGACACTTCCCTGTCGCGCCCTTCTTTGTCCTAACGATTTTCGTGTTGGGCATCAACGTTCTCTTGAAACGATTCTATCCCGGCTCAGCATTTTCACCCGGGGAGCTTGTCACGATTTGGTGTATCATGCTTGCGCCGGCAGGCATCCCGTCTTCGGGGATGATGCGCTACGCGCTCAGCCCGATGGTGGCTTATAAGTACCTCGCTACCCCGGAAAATGACTGGGAATCGCTATTTCACCACTATATTCCGCACTGGCGCGTGGTACAAGATCACACGGCAGCACAGTCATTCTTTGAAGGGTTGTTCGCAGGCGAATCGGTGCCGTGGGGTGCCTGGATCGTCCCCATCTTGACTTGGAGTGCCTACGTACTGGTTGTCTATTTCGTGATGATCTGCCTCTCGGTGCTACTTCGTAAGCAGTGGGTGGAATACGAGCGTTGCGCTTTTCCGCTCGTTAAGCTGCCAGCGGAAATGGCGGGGCAGGGTAGCGGTAGCCTCGGCCCACTTTTTAAGAACAGCGCGCTCTGGTTTGGGTTTGCCTTCCCTGTGTTCCTGCATACGATGAACGGTTTGCATACGTTTTTTCCTAATACACCCCATATCCCCCGTGATTTTTGGCTCAACCAGTACCTCGTTGAACGGCCTTGGAGTGCCTTGCGTCCATTTCAGATTGTTATCTTCTGGTCGATGGTCGGATTTAGTTATCTGCTTACTTTAGAGGTATCGTTTAGTATTTGGTTTTTCTTTGTCTTTTACAAGCTGCAATGCCTATTAGGCGTGATGCTCGGTTTCCAACTCACTTCGGGACCTGGTGTGCAGTGGACCGGGAAATCATTTAGTGCAGCACAAGAGGCAGGGGCATGTCTGGCGTTTGTCGCCATCGCGCTCTGGAAGACGCGGCATCACATAAAAAGTATGCTGCAGTTTCGTCCTTCCGATGAGGCACTCCCTCATAGTGTGACAATCTTTGGACTCCTCGGTGGTATCTGTGTGCTTGTATTTTTCAACCACATGATGGGCATGTCCCTCTTATTTGCGCTCGGTTTTGTGCTATTCCTGCTCGCGATGTATATCGTGCTGACGTGGCAGGTCATCAACGGCGGTATCCCGTTTATTAACCCATCATTTTCACCGCAGAGTTTCTTCCTGACAACGCTCGGGACCTCAAAAATCCATCCGTCTACATTGACTTCGATAATGATGCACCCCGTGTGCCTTACGTTAGACCTCCGAGAATTCATGATGCCAAATATCATGAACGGGTTGAAAGCCGCCGACGAGGTGCGCGTCAAACGGCGGCAACTCCTCGTCGCGATGGCGGTTGCGATGGTCATTGGGCTTGCTGTTTCCTATTATTCTGCAATCAAAATTAGTTATGCACACGGCGCGCCTTATACCGGTGGCAGTTGGTTTATGCGGCAACTCGAAGGACTTCTGACAAGTCCGAAGACGAGCACGAATTGGACGAACACCGGGTTTATGGTATTCGGCAGTGGATTCACAATCTTTTTGATGTGGATGCGTCAAACTTTTGTGTGGTGGCCCCTGCATCCGCTCGGTTATACGATGCTCAGCTCTTGGGCGACGTTTAAACTTTGGTTCTCCATATTCCTGGGGTGGGGGCTGAAGTTCAGTATTGTGAAATATGGCGGACTGCGGGCGTATCGGACCGCGAGACCGATATTCCTCGGGCTGGTTCTCGGAGAGATGACGTGTGCTGGACTCTGGGCGATTATTGGCATGATTACTGGAATCAGCACAGGGTATCGGATTTTGCCAGATTAGGCATGCGCCTGGAGAGTTTTGCCTTGACATTCAGATGAATACCGCGTATCATTAAAAAAAAGAATTCCACGGTTAAAAGATTAAAGTTACAACTCTACAGGAACCTATGAAAAAACACACTGTCATCTTACTGCTTTTATCTGTATTTTGCTCGCTATGCGTCGGGTTACCGTCCGCTTTTTCGGTGGATTTTATCGAATTAGTGCAGGAATTTTCTGGCAAAGGTTCAACCCAAGGACGGTTTGGTAAAAACATTCACCTCGCCTTTGATAGGCAACATATCTACGTCAGCGATACCGAGAACCGACTGATTCAGAAGTTGTCGGCGACCGGAGAATTTCTGTTTCAGTTTCCTGAAGTCCCCGAATCTCCGGACAACATCCTACGGAAACCCGGGCATCTCGCTGTGGATAGCGCGGGGAATATCTACGTTGCCGATGTGACCGTACAACATATCGCTGAAACTGCTGATCCCAAAGTTTACATGTTCGCGCCGTGTGTCCACAAATTCAGTCCAGTCGGTGAATTGTTAGATACTTATTTTGTTGACGCAATAGATGTCTATCCGAAGGTTGTGTTGCCAGGAAATATCATCATTGACGAAGCGGGGAAAAGTGCTTTTGCCATTCAACCGAGAGGACATGATAGAGGCCTCCGCGTTGCGCTCAATGCCGAAGATGAACTCTATGTCTTGGACGCGGAGCGGGGTCGTATTCACAAGTTCGGTGCCGATGGCAAAAAGATGACCACTTTCGGTAGGTACGGGGCAGGCGATGGTGAATTTGACATGGATGCTTCCGACATTGCCGTTGATGCGCGAGGGAACATTCTAATCGCGGATACGGGTAATCACCGAGTTGTGAGGTTTGATGCAGCAGGGAAATCCCTCGGTAGTTTCGGACGGAAAGGACGCGGCAACGGCGAATTCATGAAACCGATGGCACTTGTTGCGCTGCCCTCTGGCGAAATCCTTGTTAAAGATACCAGTCAATTTCGGAGAAAAGTTGGCGGGCTGCCAGAGGTGATTGTCCTTTCACCGACCTTGACGCAGTTGACGGAAAGCACACCGGGTCAAGCGGAACTCGCCGATACGATTACGAATGCGACACGGTCTCAATACGGTCCGTTTGCACAGAGTCCTGCAGTGGCTGCCGATACCGCTGCCCTGAATCGACGCGTCCGCCTGTTGGAAGAAGCAGAATACAGTCGTTACTATGCCGATGAAACGGATGAGGAATATAAAGAAGAACTCGCTGAAGAATTGAAACGCAAAGACATCCGGCTCACACTCTTTCATAATGTCATTTCACGTATCCAAAAATTTGATAGCAACGGACGGTATCTTGGACGGATTGTTTATGAGACGGACCAACTCAGTGAAGAGAAGCACGATCAGACTTTCTTGGACCTTGATGCTTCAGGGTATCTCTATCTACGGGATGATAGCGATTTCACTATCGCACAATATTCTGTTACGGGGTTCACTGTGAAACCTTCTCACATGAACGGTTTTTATAGCCTGCGTGCCGCCAATCTCCATAACAATTATACGGAAGATTATGAGGATATTGATGTTTTCACGGATGTCGAAGATAAACTCAACCAATTGGAATTCAAAAACCTATTTGGATGGACGTATAGCCTCTCTGAGCGGTGGCATTTGACGTTCCTCGATGAATTAACCTACGGTGAGCAGGATGAACGTTATATCACGCCTGCGAAGATAGAGGATAGTTACGATTTTGGGACACAGGCATTAGAGAACGCTTTCGCCGCGAATCTGAAATTTATCACCGATCCGAATCCGTATCGGTATAAGGAACTAAATGTATCTGTTGGGCGGGTTGACGGTACATCCGATTTGACACAGGATGCGCTCTATCCGGACCTCAACAAACAGCGTAGAGTTGACTCTGGCGATGCGAGCTCCACTGTTATCGAATTGAATTGGGATATCTGGTCACGGACAAATCTATGGCTCCGTTATGCTGATCTGAATCCCTCAGAGACGAGCCGCAATTTTATCCGTCGATTTTACGATGTTTCCGGCGATCTCTATGAAGTGTTTGGGAGCCGTAATCAGGCGCGCCAGTTCCTTGGCGAGTTGACGATAAAGTTTTGAAAGTAGTAGGCACAGTCCCTGTGCCGTCCACCAAAAAGTAGTAGTAGGCACAGTCCCTGTGCCGTCCACCAAAAGTGAGAGTATCAATAAATATGGAGTTTCGCGCACTTTATCCTGATGAGTTAGAAGCATGGCTGGACCATGTCACGCACGTTTTTTCAGGCGGTCGCCAATATTTTTCTAATCATTGGCACAACGATCCGTGGCGGGATCCGGAAGGTATCCGAATTGCGGTTGACAACGGCACAATTGTCAGCACAGTTCGCGTTTTTATCCGTAAGATGTTTTTGCACGGTGAACCGGTCAGTGTCGGTGGTATCGGCGAAGTCAGCACGCGCCCAGAATACCGTCAACGTGGGCTTGCGACACAACTCCTCAAGGATTCCATTCGGTTCATGGAGTCCCGCGATATAGTTATGTCTTCGCTGCATGGCAGCCAACGTATCTATTCGATTGAAGGGTGGGAGAAGGTGCCGCGCTACTATGCGAAACAATCTATCGCTGCGAAAAAACAGGTGACATGGGATGTGCGTCCGGCAAATTTCGATAATCACGCCGAAGTTGAAAGGATCGCTGCGCTTTATGATGCCTACGCACGCAAATTCAACGGCACTTTTGTCAGAGATGATATGGCGTATTGGACAGAATGGGTGCGGACCGAGTCGCCGAACGCTTGGGTTGCTGAATGTGATGGGGATATTGAAGGTTATGTTTCTGTCGTCCGTCGCGAGGCGCGATTAAATGTTGAGGAATTCTTCGTTTCAGACCCCGTTTTTGCTGAGGATCGCGGTCAGCGGCTTTTTGGAGATCTGCTCTCTAATGTGATAGCGCAAATAGATGTCGAGTCGCTTGAAGTTATCTATCCTGCTCCGATCGCCGATGGTTTCAATGCGCCAACGATTGAAGAACGCGGCAGTGCGATGTATCGTATCAACCAACCCGATGCACTTTCCAATGCGTCCGATTCAATCCCGAATCTGTTGCACAACCAACCCCAATCTTTGGCACAAGGTATCAAGTCGCATCATATTTTTTGGTATACTGATGGGTATTAGATAAGTATTTACGTTGGTTCGTAGGATGGCGATTCATCACCCGTTGCAAAACACAAATACGCAATGAATTGCGCTACTACAAACAAAAATTATGTACCACCCTTATTATGTACCACCCTTATATAGACGCATCTTAGAGAATTTGCTTTCCATAATTGACCCCGATCACCCCACAAATCAAATTAAAAATTAACGCACGGAGGATTACATAATGGAATATAGCAGAAAATCGTTATTACCTTTCATAAGTTTAGCACTTCTCCTGTTTTGTGGAATAATTGCGGCAAATCCTCAAAGTCCACAGCAAATTGCCCAGAAAGCGTTGGCATCTACGGTGCTTTTGGTCATGGAGGATACTAACGGTCAACCACTTTCGCTCGGTAAAGGTGTTGTTACGCTCGTATTCTCTCGTAAACGTTGCGGTTGTCAGACGCATGGATCCGAATGCCTCAGTCGTTTCACCGGCGATTTGGGTTCGCACGAGTTCATACGAACCGCTGAGGGCTTCAGCGATCCTGTAGGTTTTTGAATAGACGATGATTGCGGCGGACTTCGAGGCGACTTTTTCACCCCCGTCCCTGATCAACACATGAACCCGAACCGTCTCGTCAGGTTCGATTTCAGAAGTCGGGATCTCAGGAGCCGTCCATTGAATCTCTGCGCCTTGTTCAGACGCTAATGTTCCCGCAGATACCTCCCAGGTGTACGTGAGCTCATCATTCTCTGGATCGAATGCCCCGACTTTCAGTCTCACGCTTTCGCCGTAGCGCACCTCTTTTGGAAGCGTGAACGTCTGGATCTCTGGCGGATCGTTCGTCCAACTTTCATACTCCGCACAACTCATCAATACCAGCAAAGCGCAGCCAAAGAAAAAAAACACCACAAAACGCAGCGCGAAAAACACAGAGGGTAAAAACTTCACCAAACCGCTCCTTTTTATAGTAAATTCCAAAAATAAACGCAATAAGTAGTTTTAGGCTTGGAAAAAGTTATCGGAAAATCGCTTTAAACCCTTGTATTCATTGGATTTTCACTTGATTTAAGATACGTAAAAATGGTATAATACAGATAAGTTAAAAGGGAGGTTGCAGCCTCCCTATGTGTGTCAAAAAAGCGGGTTGCTTTTTCTGACGTATTTCTATCTGTATTATACAGGATTTTTCAGAAAAAATGCAACCCTTTTTGTAACCAAAGGAGCATTTTTTCATGAACCTCATGGAAGTTATCGAGCGATTTCCTACGCAAGAATCGTGCATAGAGCATTTAGAGCGTCTTCGGTGGAATGGAACACCTGTTTGTCCACATTGTGAAAGTAAAGACGTGGCACAGAAAAACGAAACGCAGGAAGACGGCAAGGTAGGACTTACAGGACGCTATAATTGTCATACCTGTCGTGCCAGTTTTAAGGTCACCTGTGGCACAGTATTTCACGGCACAAAAATTTCCCTTCAGAAATGGTTTATGGCTATAGCCCTTATAGTCAACGCTAAGAAATCATTATCCAGCCACCAGTTAGCAAGAGATTTGGATTTAAACCAAAAGACGGCTTGGTATATCCAAACGCGTATTCGTGCTGAAATGGCGAATAAAACGAATCCTATTGTGCTACAAGGCATTATAGAGGCAGACGAGACTTACATAGGTGGTAAACCTCGCAAAGAGAACAAAAAAGAGGATAGAGAGCCAGCCAAGCGCGGACGTGGCACGAGTAAAACGGCTGTTATAGGTGCAGTAGAACGAGGTGGTCAAGTTGTTGCTGAAGTTGCAAAAGGCTTAACGGGACGTGATATATTTGAATTCATACGTCGTGTTGTGAACGTTAAGGAATCCGAACTCATGACAGACGAATACCATGCCTATAACACACTTAGCAGCCAACTCAAGCACAATGTTATTAACCACCAAGAGCAGTATGTGGACGGTGACAAGCATACTAACACAATAGAGGGCTTTTGGAATCTGCTCAAAAAAGCATATCATGGTTCTCACCACCACTATAGCGTTGGGTATACACCGCTTTATGTGGCTGAACGGTGTTATGTCTATAATGCCAGAAACCTTGATTGTATTTGGACGAAGTTTGTCAACGGAAGTATGAAAGTCTAAAAAAGACGAAAGCCACCGACTGAAGTAGCCAATGGCTTTTTTACGACTCAAGGAATAAGAAACCCTAATCTGATATTTATCAAATGTATCAAGAAGTGAGTAATCATCACTGGATCGTAGGTAT
>VXZK01000255.1 GCA_009845545.1 Candidatus Poribacteria bacterium | reverse complement strand
ATTGAGAGAACCCTTATAGATAGTGGTTTCTGAGGGCTTTTGAGAAATCCCAGTAAGATTAAATTAAAAATCCACAGTACGATATTTTCCACTTCTATATTTTCCTATAATTAGCGCAAGTTGCCACCTATTTATAGACATAGCACTCCTACGGAGTGCGGTCGCTTAAATACGCCATTTCTATAGACATACCACCCCTACGGGGTGAAGAAATGACTTGAAAAAGGCTTTGGAAATCCGCTGAAATACCGTTTTGCTTGGGTGTTTCTTAAACCAAAACACCAACATTTGTTAGTAGCAACTTGGGTTATTATTTAGTAGGTTGGGTTTTACTGCGTTTAACCCAACCTACAACTGTAATTTGCGTGATTCGGTTTCATTCCTTGAAAGAGGCTGTAACGCGCGGGATGCTCTCTTCACAGGCAAATCTTTCGATACTGGAGGCGCCAACGAAGCCGACAGTATCGGTTTTCTCGTTGATAAACGCTGCCTCCGGTGCCTTTGAGATGGGACCGCCGTGTGCGAGACAGATAACGTTTGGATTTACCGATTGCGCTGCATCACAGATTTCTTGGACACGCACGGCTGCATCCTCAAGTGTGAAAGCGGTTTCCGCACCGATGGTGCCGCCTATTGTGGTGCCCATGTGCGCGATGATGACATCCGCACCGACTTTTGCCATACTTTCCGACTCTTCGGGGTTGAAGACATAGACAATGGTGAACAGGTCCATCTCGTGTGCGATGCCGATGGTCTCGACCTCTTTGTAGAAACCCATCCCTGTCTCTTCAAGTGTCAGGCGAAAAGTGCCATCAATCACGCCGACGGTGGGGAAGTTATTCACGCCGTCAAAGCCGACATCACGGACCTGCTTGAGGAAGTTGCTCATCCGACGCGTCGGGTCTGTGCCGTTGACACCGGCGATAACGGGTGTCTCTTTGACGACAGGTAACACCTCGCGTTCGCCCATCTCCATGACGATGGCATTCGCATCGCCGTAAGCCAGGAGTCCAGCACAAGAGCCGAAACCTGACATCCGGTAGCGTCCGGAGTTGTAAATTACGATCAGGTCCGCGCCGCCCTGCTCAGCGAATTTGGCGGTGATCCCTGTGCCTGCGCCGACAGCGAGCAGATGTTTGCCGCTATCCAACTCTGTTCTCAATCGTCCTAAGACCTCATCTCGTCTATAATCTGGCATAATTTTAATGTTCCTTGCGGTTAAATAACGTGGGTTTGAACTTCAACATGCCTTCCTGAAATCCGCTCTCCATTTTGCGGCGTACTCGCCCATAAGCGATCTGCTTCACTACGCGCTGCGTTTTTGATGCTATGAAGAGGGACTGATTTATAGTGAAACCTATAATTGGGCACATCCAAACAGTGTGAATGCCTATAACAGGCATTCAGACTGGCACAACCTAACAGGTTATGCTACAAAGATGTTTATTTATTTCTACAATTTACTATAATCAGAAACCTCTTGCTGATGGTTTCCGATAGTTTCCGACTGCTGATGGCTAATCGCTATTCATCCCTCGATTTTGCTTGTAAACGTGCGGCTTCGCCTGGGTTTCCGATGTGCATCGTATCGTACGCCTGCTCGGAGGTTTTGAATGGACCGACGCCTTTGTGCCCGTGCCAATCGCCTTGATTCATAATCGGGTTCGGCAATCCTGTTTCCTTCTCCCGCTGG
This sequence comes from Candidatus Poribacteria bacterium, assembly GCA_009845545.1. Lineage (GTDB taxonomy): Bacteria > Poribacteria > WGA-4E > WGA-4E > WGA-3G > WGA-3G. The sequence goes on along the minus strand of VXZK01000255.1, from coordinate 8,970 downwards.
AGGATCCAGTTTTTCATGCGTGTTTCGAGCACGTTGACGATGTCCGGATGTGTGTCAACAAGGTTGTTATTCTCATCGGGGTCTTGAATGAGGTTGTAAAGTTCAACAGGCGGCTTGAAATGGAAGTCGGGTTCAAGGGCGACGATGAGTTTCCATTCGGGGGTCCGCCAACCGTGCTTGCGCATCCACGTGCATTCTGTGATATAGAATTCACTCTCGTAAGAGGTTACCTCACCACTGATCAAGGATGTAAGACTCTTGCCATCGAATGCTATATCGGTTTCAATGTCCGCTAATTCGAGGAGTGTCGGCACGAGGTCTTTGTGTTGGTTGTAGCCTGAGACCCGTTTTCCAGCAGGCACGCGACCGGGATAGCGGATAATCAGCGGTACATGCAAGGTAACATCGTAGAGTCCGTGGTGGTCAAACCAGCACTCATGGTCGTAGAGCGTTTCGCCGTGGTCGCCGTTGATAACGATGATGGTCTCGTCGATCACACCGCGCGTTTCAAGCGCATTAAAAAGCGTCTGAATACACGCGTCCATGTAAGCGATTGCGCCGTCGTATTGCGCGATGACGTAATCCTTGTCGGTGATTCCAGGTGGCATCCAAGAGGCAAAATAGTCGCAAAACGGTTTGAACGCCATCACGGGTTCCATAGACTTATTGCTCGGATCGCACTCGTCGCCGTGATAGAACGTCCGTTCATAAGGCGCGGGGGGTAGGTAGGGAGAGTGTGGATCCATGTGTCGTAGGAACAGGAAGAACGGTTTGTCGTCGCTCTGATCAATCAAGCGATTGAGTTCTGGGAGGGTTGTTTTGTTGAGGTTTTCCGCTTTCGGACTCCGCCCAGTGTCATCGGGTCCCCAACCAGAGTAGTCAAGATAAGTGTCAAACCCCCGCGCGCTTGGTCCGCCGAACCCGACGCAGGTCGTGTCGTACCCTGCCTCTTTGAGGATTTCTGCCAACGTTTTGACCTCTTCGCGGAGCGGTCCTTGGTGGCGTAGCGCGACCACTTGCGTGCTGAACGTATCTAAACCTGTCAGCATTGAGGCGTAAGCACTCGTTGTTGGAATGTGTGCACTGTAGGTTTTTTCAAAGAGCGTACCACCCTCCGCAAACCGATCGATGTGCGGTGTTGTGAGTCTGTGGTACCCGTAACAACTCATGTGGGTTGCGAGGAGCGAGTCAACTCCCATCAGGACGATATTTGGCTGTTTCGCCATATTTGAATTCTCCTTTTTTAGTGGTTATCAGTTATCGGTTATCAGTTGTCAGTCGTCAGTCGTCAGTTAAGAGCGGTTGGGTTCACCAAACAGTGTTAGGTTACAAGGATACCGTCTTAACTGAAAACTGTTAACTGATAACTGACGACTCTGTTTCCCAATCCTTATGCCAGACGAGTGTGTTCTGGACATTATTGTTAAGTACGTCGCCAATTTCGAGTGCGTTGAAATAGTCCTCCGGCAGGATGTTGCGCTTACCGTTGAAGGTGCATCCGTCAGGCATGAACCCACACGTCATTGCTCGGCGGTGCGAGAATGTCATGTTCGCACCTGCGCCGTGTGCTGTTAGCCCGTTGTGCCAGACCATAGAGCCAGCAGGACACGGTGCGGATTGAGGTTCAAATTTCTTCCATTCCGGGTACACATTAAACAAGGCACCTATGTTTTCACCGATGCCGACGTTATCAAAGCGTGCGGTTTTATGCGTGCCGGGTAGATACCACATACAACCGTTTGCGAGAGTGGCATCGTCCAATGCGACCCAAAACGAAACCGCGTCCCGTGAGTCAAATGACCAGTAGGGGACATCGAGGTGCCATGCTGTGGGGTTCCCGGACGGCGGTTTAATCAGTGCCTGGTCGTGCCATATCCGCATCCCGTCAACACCTGCCAGCAGTGTTGCCATTTTTCCGATTTTTGGGTCGTGTACGAGTTTTCGCATGCCGGGATGTGAATCCGCCAAGCGGAGGCATTGCGTAAAGACCCGTGCATAAAAGTTAGACGGTTCCAACTGGTTCGTCATGTGTTCAACGGAGGTGCCGAGCCGTTCTTCAACAGATTCATCCGTGCATCGCCGCCATTCTTCTAATTCTTCAGCATTTAGGAAGTTTTCAATCACAAGAAATCCGTTTTCCTGATAAAAATCAATTTGTTCTGTTGCAAGTTCGTGTCGCATTTTCGACGTTCTCCTTAGTTCTCCTGACTGAGAGTTTGCCTTTGCATGTGCCTCTTGTAAAATTGTATCATAGAAGCGATATATAGACAAAAGAAAAATGGCAGGCCAGTTACCAGTTATCGGTTTTCAGTTTTCAGTAAAGAGGTTTGCTGTTGCTTGGACAGTAAACGCGACTGTCCCGAACCCCTTTTAACTGTTCTCACTGCGAAGCATGATGACTGGTAATTGACGACTGATAACTGATAACCACAAATTATGTTGAATTGTGAAATGCAAGTGTGATATAATGTTTTATAAAGTTGTAAAAGAATGTAAATGATTGTCATTAGCCGATAGAGTTCACCGCATATAACTGATATAATTGAGGAAATCACGTGAATTGTGAAATGAGTGAAACCCGCATGCGAATCCTGCAGCTGCTGAAAATGCGAGCCAACATGACTGTTGGTCAACTGACAGATGCCTTGCATATCAGCCAGATGGGAGTCCGACAACATCTTGCTATCCTTGAAGCGGAGGGATTGGTTGAACACCACCAAGAGAAGCAGGGGCGCGGTCGTCCACCGTACGTTTATCAATTAACCGATCAAGCCAACAGCCTCTTTCCGACAACTTATGCGAACTTTGCTGTTGGATTGATGCATGAGGTAGCAAAATTCAACGGTCCCGGTTTTATCAACAAAGTCTTCCGTGGACGCATGAAAGCACAGTTGGAGGCGTATCAACTCCGGCTTGAAGGTAAGACGCTCTGCGAGCGCGTCAAGGAACTGGCACGTATCCGTGACGAAGAGGGATACATGGCACACTTCGACGAGAATACAGATGACTACGTTTTAATCGAACACAATTGTCCTATTGCGGTCATTGCGCAAGAGTATCCACATGTGTGCGAGATTGAATTGGCACTGTTCCGTCAATCCTTAGGTGCGAAGATTGTTCGCGAAGAACATCTGATGCAAGGAAGCCACAGATGTTGTTATCGGATTCCTAAATCTACCGAATAGTCATTTAGGGGCAAAAGTGCCCTACGATTTTCAAGGATGACCAGCGTATGGCGCGTGAAACAGGGAGGCGCGGCTTTTTCAAGGAAGCACTGAATCAACTCATGCAACCCGTCGCCGAATTTCTGGATGACAGGGTCAGTGAGCCTGTACCCGTTGAATCCGCGAATAGAGGTAATCTTTTGCGCCCTCCGGGGGCATTGCCCGAAGCGGAATTTTTGGAGAAGTGTCATCGGTGTGGTAACTGCGTTAAAAACTGCCCTGCAAACGCGATTTTTGCTTTAGAAGCGCGTGCGCAGCCTGACCTCATTGACACGCCTTACATTAACCCTGATGAACAACCGTGCGTTATCTGCGATTCATTGGCATGTATGTACGTCTGCCCAAGTGGTGCCTTGCAGCCGGTTTATGCCGAAGACATAAAAATAGGGTTGGCAATTTTCAACGGCGAAACCTGTCTTCGTACGAAGGATGTGGCTTGCACGTACTGCATTGATACGTGTCCTATTGGCGCGGATGCGATCCACCTCACGACAGATGGTATTGTAGAGGTGATTGAATCTGGCTGCACAGGGTGTGGGGTATGTCAGTATGCATGCCCAACGGCACCGAAGTCGATAGTGATTGAACCTGATATTGCGAGAGAGATACTTGTGGATTAGCGTTATCACCCCTTTTTGCAGGAAGTATGTCTGTACTTACACAAATTTTTATGCAAGGCGCAGTGGATGGGCAAAGTTTACGCGATATCAAACCGCCACTGGAGGTGCCGCAAGTCCTGCTCCTCTATTTTATTGGTGCAGCGGTGCTACTCGGGTTCATAACTGTTTCGGCGTGGTTCTACCTCCGGAAGAAGCCTGAAACCTTACCGGTATCCGAAGGCGAAGCAGTGGACACACCGCTACCACACGAAGTCGCGTATAAACGATTGATAGCGATTGAAACTTCGGACTTGTTAAAGCGTGGAGACATGGAGACGTATTATACCGAAATTGCGAATGTACTCCGCGAATACATTCGCGCGCGGTATCAAATTCCTGCGTTAGCGTTGACGACGACAGCGCTGCTTCAGGCTATGCTGCGTGCGCGGATAAGTGCTCAGTGTGTTGGGCGTGTGCAACAATTACTTGCGAATTGTGATATGGTGAAATTCGCGACCTATCAGCCAGACCGATCAGAAGCATCGGATCGGGTAGCAGATGCTCGCTGGATTGTTGACGAGACAAAGATCTCTGATGCGTCATAGGTATGGAAAATTAATAAAAATGTTGACATAATTTGAAAAGATATAGTAAGATAACTTAACTTTATCTCAATTTTTCGCAGTCATTGGATCCACGAAAAGCATATATTTAGACGAATTTTGTAGGTTTCCTATTATATAACTACAAGCCATAGCAAGGAGGTTAAAATAGCGTGTCAGATGAACACAAAGTACTCCTCACGATACCTATGTATCCTGATATGGAACTTGCCGCAGCAAAAACTGGCTCTGCCCTTGCTGAACTGAAAGACTTCAACGAGGAAGCAGTCGAAGAAATTCAACTCGCAATCATTGAAACCTGTATTAACGCTTCTGAACATAGCCAAAGCGATGATAAGGAAGTGCATATTCAGTTCTTAGTTACAGACGATAAGTTGCAGGTCAAAATCTCTGACCGAGGGGTTGGGATAACTGCGGATACATTAGACGGTACGCGTTTACTGGGTACCCCGACTTTACACGCCGATTTGCGTAAGCGGGGGAGAGGCTTACAGATTATTAGAGCTCTGATGGATGAGGTGGTTATAGAAAGCAGCCCTAACGGTACAACTGTTAGCTTCACAAAAAAGAAGACCCCTTCATAAGTCTCTGTGTCGTTTTCGTTATGCTGGCAGCATAATTTTGAACCGGTAGCGGATAGTCCACGAATCTTGTTTAAATGTGCTGCTAAACGGCACTTTTTAACCTTTTTAATAATATGTAATCTTTCTTTTTTAGGGGTGGTACGCAAGCCCATGTTAGGTATTTAAGGAGGTAACGGTTTGTTGAACAAATTCGATATTCAAGTTCGCGAGTCCAAAGAACACGCGATAATCGAGACAGCTGGGTATTTGAATGATGCGCTCGGAGAAAAACTCTCTGAGAAAGCACAAGAGCTCATTCAGAATGGTTACACACTGCTGGTCATCAACCTTGAACAAACAACACTTATTAACAGCATTGGTATATCCATACTTATTGAAATTATAGAGGCACTTGACGAACGTGAAGGTACCTTGAATTTCTGTGGATTGTCCGCTACGCAAGAACGCACCTTTCGCATGATGGCGATTGCTAAATACGCAGGTATCTTCCCGGATGAAGAGTCTGCTATTGCGAATCTGTAAAAATAGGCATTAGTCATCAGTTTCCATCGGAAACCATCAGCAAAGACGCGAGCGTTACAGAACATATCTTTTGCTGACTGCTGAAACCATTTATTATAAATTAGAAACCGATTGCTGGATTTAACACTATGAAAGACCCGAGTAAGCCTTTAGGAGATAGTTTGCAAACGCATAAAACACAAAGCACCGCAGAACAGACGATGGAACGGCTCATATTCAGTCTATCTGAGTTGGAGCATTTGGGTCAAACGTTAATCTCCGGGCACAGCAATTTCAATCATTCGAGCAAAACCTATCTCCGTATCACACTTGGTACTTTGCAGATCAGGCGCGGCGCAATATTGCGTTACCATGCGACGGGTCAAAACCTTGATGTTGTTGCAGCGACGCCTGATGAGACGTTCGCGCCAATTCTTGTTGAACCAGATGAATTAGAGGCTTTACTGAAGCATCCGTTCATTGAGAACACTGCGCCGCCAGAATCCCTTAAACAATTCTTTGCACGGAGTACCAAACTTTCAGAAACGATTGATATACGTCTTTGGATTCCGCTAAAAATTCAAGATGAATTTCTGGGAATGATTGGTCTGGGCAAATTTTTGGCACGGGACACGTTAGAGGCGTGGGAAATGGAGTTGCTGACGACCCTGGCGCACCAAATTTCGATTGCGATTGCCTATTCGCAGATGGTGGAGGGTATCCAGAGCGAAAAGTTTCGATTGTTCATGCTTGCAGAGAGCGCGCCACAAATTTGTCAACTGTTACAACCTGAGGCGGCGGCAGAACAGGTGGTACAGCAAGCTGTCTCGCTGCTTGACGCTAACGCTGGTGCTCTCATGCTCACGGACACCGCGCAACAGGCACTTGAAATGCACTATGCATTTCCAGAGAACTTGCTTGAAAATAGTACGGTGCAGGATACCACGAATGGAAATGGACTCGTTATTTCTTATGGTGAGGACACGCCTATACCTCAAGAAGCGACCTCTGTAAAGGTGTTGAAATCTGTCGTTAAAGAAGGGATTCCAGGGCACTGTTTGCCTAAATTCGACACCCTCTTCGGCGGCAAAAATTTGATGGCTGTCCCTATTCCTGGGCGTGATGGCGATATTTTGGGGGTCCTTGTCGTTGGTGACAAAGAGGAACGCGGTGGCAGAATTACCTCCTTCACGGATGAAGATGAAATTCTGCTTGATTCGTTTGCGAAACAGGCAGGTGTCGCCATTGAGAACGCGCAGTTGCATCAGGAGGCACTTGAAGCGCGTCAGTTGCAAGCAGAAATGGAAGAGGCGCGTAAAATCCAAGTGAACCTCATTCCTGAGACCCTGCCAGACATCCCCGGATACGAAGTGGCGGGGCATTATGAACCGCGTGGGCCTGTCGGCGGCGACTATTATGATTGTATCCCTCTACCTACGGGCCATTGGGGACTCGCCATTGCTGATGTTTCTGGAAAAGGGATGCAAGCGGCACTGCTCATGGCAACGCTCCGCGCGGGGCTTATCTCGGAATTGTCGCGGGCAGAAAGTGTTAAAGAAGAAGCACTTAACCAGTCTTCCTTGTACGCCGAAATCGCCACCATGGCGATGATACTGAACTCGCTGCTTTACGCCAGCGGTACAGAAGAGAAATATGCGACGTTCTTCTACAGCCATCTTAACCCGGAAACAGATATTCTGACGACACTTAATGCGGGGCATAATCCACCGCTACTCATCAGAAAGGATGGCACCTACAAGTGGTTAGGTGAGGATGTTGGTGGTATTCCGCTCGGCATGTTTCCAAACGATATGGTTTCAAGCATTGCGGAATATGAAGCGGAACATGTCCAACTCGCCAGCGGTGATGTCATCGTGTATTATACAGACGGTGTCACAGAAACCGTCAACATTGAAGACGACTATTACGAAGAAGATCGACTTGTAGAAGCGTCAAAAGCGTGCAAGGATAAACACGCCGAGGGGATCCGCAAGTACCTTCACAACGCAGTCATGGAATTCCAAGGAGAAGCGGATCAGTTTGACGACCTCACGCTCCTTATTTTGAGAAAGGAATAAATAGTTATCAGTTGTCAGTACGATTTTTCTGCGAAAAATCTTTCAGTTTTCAGTTAAGAAGTTTCCGTTTAACGAGCCTGTCTTGTAACTGACAACTGTTAACCGATAACTGAAAACCATTCTCCTGAAAGCTGATAACTACTAAAAACAGATGCAGCAAAGTTCGACAGTCGGCCGTACATTCTTAGATCCAACAATCCTTGCGCGAATTGGAAATCTTGAATTAATCGCGAAATTCGTTGTTGAAGGTTTTATCTCAGGGCTGCATAAAAGCCCGTACCACGGGTTTAGTGTTGAATTCTCACAATATCGACAATATATGCCGGGGGACGACCCGAAACATATAGACTGGAAAGCCTACGCCCGCACGGACCGGTACTATATTAAGCAGTTTGAGGAGGAGACGAATCTCAATTGTTACCTGCTTTTAGATACAAGCGAATCTATGACGCACCCTGTGGATGATGAGCAGCCAAATGATGCGACCGCAGAGGGAGACGGCGCGGGGACACCAAGTCTATCAAAGTTGCGATATTCGAGTTTCCTCATCGCGTCGCTTGCCTATTTTATGGCGAAGCAGCGGGATGCAGTCGGTTTTGCCTACTTTGATGACGCGCTTCGGCAGTACCTGCCGGCGCGAAGTAGTACATCACACTTACACTCGATTTTGCTTACATTGGAGACGTTACAGACAACAAAAAATACACGGATGGGAACACCGCTGCACCAAATTGCGGAACGCCTCACCAAACGCGGGTTGGTTCTCTTTATCTCGGACCTTTACGATGAAAATCATGAGGAGGTCATCGCTGGATTAGAACATCTCCGCTATGAAGGCCACGAAGTCATCGTCTTCCACGTTCTCGCACAACAGGAGCTTGAATTTGCGAATTTCGAGACGGGACGAAGTTCAGAAGCACTGATCCGATTTATTGATTCAGAAAACGATGCTGAGATTATCACAACTCCGCAAGCGATTCGGGAGAGTTATCTAAGCAATATCAACGACTTTCTTGACACCTATAGACTCGCGTTACGGCAGGCGGATATTGATTACAATATAATAACAACAGCAACCCCGATTGATCTTGCACTCGCTTCTTATCTCGCCAAGCGGCAAGGTGTCCTCTAAGGGAATAGTTGTCAGTACGATTTTTTTCAAAAAAATCTTTCAGTTATCAGTTTTGACCAACAACTCGCGCCTTAGTAAAAGTATCTGTAGACGAGTTGTTGATCAAAGTTAAGAGAAGACTTTATTATCAGCGTTTCCCTCTTAACCGATAACCGATAACCGATAACCGATAATATTAGGACTTACGCAAAACTATGAAAATAGTTGACTTAAGTTGTGTAATGTGGCA
>VXZK01000143.1 GCA_009845545.1 Candidatus Poribacteria bacterium | reverse complement strand
ATAAGCAGGATATCTAAATCACACCTAAACCTATCATAAATTTCTAATGAAGATTTTTAAGCCTGAATGTATCCAATAAATTATAGAACCTCCAATACCGTAATCGTCCCTCAGGCTTTGCTGGCGTGGTTTAAGACCTTTTCTACTCACCCTGGCAACTGGTAACTGACAACTAAATGCCTCGAAATAAATCTAATGAAACCTTGGAAAATAATAGGCGTTATGATAAAATAGTAACGTACAGAGGAACATAAAAAACAGAGCGTGATGGAGACACCAAGATGCGTTTTGAAAACCGAGTTGCATTTGTAACAGGTGGCGGCGGACCGTTAGGTATCGGAAGAGCCGCGTGTTTGGCGTTCGCTCGCGAGGGCGCGGCTGTTGTTGTCGCCGGGGGTAGAAGCGCGGATGCTGTTGCTGACGAAGTGCGTGCCGAAGGCGGAAAAGCGATTGCTGTTCCTTTGGATGTTACAGTGTCTGAGCAGGTTCAAGCGGCTGTAGATACGGCTGTGGATGCATTTAAACGGATTGATATTCTATTCAATAACGCAGGTATCCTCGGCCCCCAGAAATTGTTTGAACTTACGCCAGAGCAATTTGACAGAGTAATGGCGGTTAATGTAAAAGGGGGGCTGCTATGTGCACAAGCGGTCGCTAAAGTAATGGTAGAGCAGGAGATACGTGGACGTATCATTAACAATTCCTCTATCTATGCCGAAGAATCACACATCGGGGTGCTCAGTTATTGTGTCAGCAAAGCGGCACTGAATAGGCTCACACGGAGTCTGGCATTGGAACTGCGTCCATACGGTATTACTGTAAATGCTGTAGCACCCGGTGGCGGCGCACCGACCGGTATGAACGCATCGCAAAATATTCCTGAAGATAACTCACTACCTGATTTGCCAGCTGCTGCTGTGGACGCACCGCCCCTTGAACGCGGGGCAACCGTATGGGATTATATCGGAGCGGTATTATTTCTTGCCTCTGATGAAGCCGCTTATATTAGTGGTGATATTCTGACGATTGACGGTGGAGCTGTTTCGCGCCGGTAAGTTCTGAGAGGAGAGTACTCTTGTCGTTCGTTGATACTGATACTTTGAAAGCTTTCTGTCTGGTTGTCTTTGGATGGCTTAAAGCGCATGGATTGATAGTCGGTATTATTTCCGGTGCTAGCTTAGTGGGTAGTATCTTCCTTTGCGCACTAGTCATCGTTTACCTACCTTGTGACTATTTTCTCGCCAAAAGGCGGGTAAGTCGTATCAGACAACCTGTTTTGTGGGGCGTTCTGATTGTCCTGAAAAACCTGCTTGCTGTTATTCTTATTATTGTCGGGATTATTCTGATACCTTTACCGGGGCAAGGCGTTTTAACCGTATTGATTGGTCTTGTCATCAGCGATATTCCAGGCAAACGTAAATTAGAGCGTCGAATCATACGTTCACCAGCGGTCCTATCAGCCCTGAACCATATCCGTTCCCGTTTCAATCGCCCACTGCTCGTATTAGATGAACCAACAACCGAGTAACTTTACTTGTCTAACGGCGCAATCTGATATCGCATCCTCTGGTGCTGACGATCGCATTTACCGCGACACCCATTGCTTGTGAATCTCCAATAACCGCTGAAGCTCTTCAATGGGTTTCTCAGCATCATCGACACGCAGATCAATATACCGGTCGTTGAAGCCGCCGTAACCGCCCTGCTCTCGAACAACAAGTAAAGCAGCTGACTGCTCGCCACGTGTATCTCCACCCTGTTCTTGCCCAGCGAAGAGCGCCGCCATTAATTTATCTGCAAGTTCACCTTCCGTTTCCTCAAACGCTTTACCCATCGCCTTAACGACATCTTCACCCGCGAGAATGTTGCCTTGAGCCGTGTAGTGTTTACCTGAGACAGCACCTGCCCATTCGTTACATTCATCGCCTGTATAGTTAGCAACGTTTCCTTTCGCATCAACGATACCTACCTGCCGCGTTGCACGTCCGGGGTCATCTGCAATCAGGCGTTCCAAACTCTGCTTCGCCGAGAGTCCACTTTTCAGCAGTTTCAAACCGTTGGGTCCGTAAGTCGTGTTTGCCCAAGATTGGGTCGCAATCGCTCCGACACCGGCTTCAGCCCACGGCACAACCGAGCCGACAGCGAAAAATTTGGATTGTACAGCGATCCCAAGATTACCCGTTTCCGCATCATATCCGACAATGGAAAACGTCGCAACAGGGGACAGAACAGGTTTTTCGTTAGATATATCGGGTTCGGAAAGGTGGAACAAAAGGCTCAGTGGTATTAGAAGCATCTTCTATGTTTCCTATATTCCTAATCTTCCTCGAATCGGATTTTCATGGCGGCAGCGTGTCCTTCAAGTCCTTCTACCTCCGCCAATCTAACGACCGCCGGTGTGACTGCTTTTAAAGCCGATTTTGTGTATGAGATGAGACTCGTCTTCTTTAGGAAATCGTCAACGCTGAGCGGAGAGGCATAGCGTGCAGCGGTACCTGTTGGCAAGACATGGTTCGGTCCCGCAATATAATCACCAACGGCTTCCGGCGAATAGGGACCTATGAGGATAGCCCCCGCATTTTGAACGTCTCCGACCCATTCAAAGGGAGCTTCGACGTGGAGTTCAAGGTGTTCTGGCGCGATTTCGTTTGCTAAAGCGACCGCCTCTGCTATATCATCAACAATAAACGCCGCACCGTAGTTTTCAAAAGCCTCGGCCAGTTCTTCGCGCCGAGGTAGGGATTCGCCTTGAACCTCGATCGCTGCTTTGACCTGTTCGGCGAACCCAAGGGAGGGCGTAACGAGAATCGCGGCACTGTCGCCTCTATGTTCTGCTTGGGAAATTAAGTCTGCAGCGACGTAATCTGGATCAGCCGTACCGTCAGCGATGACAAGAATCTCGCTCGGGCCCGCCAATTTATCTATATCCACATGTCCATAAACCTCTTTCTTCGCAAATTGGACATAGAGGTTCCCAGGACCAACAATTTTATCAACAGGCGCGACAGTATCGGTACCATAAGCCATCGCTGCGACGGCTGCGGCACCACCACATTTGTAGATTTCTTGGATACCACATTCCGAGGCGGTAACCAGCATATAAGCGTTGATGTCCCGACTTCGCATCGGGGGGATACAGACGGCAATTTCTTCGACACCCGCAACGGTAGCAGGGATGACATTCATCAGCAACGAAGAGACAAGGAGCTGGCTGATGGCTGGCACACACACACCGACACGCCTTAGAGGCCGAATCAAATGACCGAGCAGCACACCATTAGCTTCTGTCGACATCCATGAAGTCCGTAACTGCTTCTGGTGGAATTTTTCGATGTTGGTTCTCGCGTGTGTAATCGCGTCTATAAATTCAGATGGTACCTCTAAATAGGCTTCCCCGATTTCTTCTCGGGACACCCTTAGTTCTTTTACAGACATACGGGGGGCATCAAGTTTGCGTACATATCGAACAACCGCCTTATCGCCTTCCGTTTGGACATCACTCAAAGTCCGACGGACGACTTTTAGGATGCTTTCGTCTGTGAGTTTACCGCGCGCCTTCAACTTAGAGAGGAGATCGTCTGCCTCTGCCGTACGCGCCTGAACAATTCGCAACATCCGTAAATAACCTGTCCTTTCTATTTACGCGGGTGCTTATACGCGCTGTCTTATTCGTCAACCCTCTTAATATTCGCACCGACGTTATTAAGTTTTTTCTCAATAGACTCGTACCCACGGTCAATATGATACACCCGCGAGACGACGGTTTCACCTGAGGCTGCCATCCCTGCTGCAACCAATACCGCTCCAGCACGTAAATCGGAAGCCATTACAGGTGCACCACTGAAGTTCGGCACACCATTGATAATAGCTTTACCACCATCAAGCATGATATCCGCACCCATCCGATTGAGTTCCGCTGCATGAATAAACCGGTCTGTGTGGACGTTTTCGTTGATAATACTGGTGCCCGATGCCAGACAGAGCATGCCCATGATTTGCGCTTGCATATCCGTGGGAAAACCCGGAAATGGAGCCGTAGAGACATCAATGCCCCTTATCTCGCGCGGGGTTGTGACGCGCACGCCGGTATTATCCCAATCTAATTCAACGCCTGCCTCAACGATTTTCTCCGAAATCGCCGGAATTTGCTGCTGAGTAATCCCCTCAACATAAACATCGCCTCTGGTAATGGCACCCGCGACAATAAAAGTCCCCGCCTCAATGTCGTCAGAGATGACCGTATGTTCAGTCCCACGGAGTTGTTTGACCCCACGAATCGTTAGAACGGATGTACCGATACCTTCAATATCTGCCCCCATCGCATTCAGAAAACGGGCAAGATCAGAGATATGCGGTTCACAGGCTGCACCACGGATGACGGTTGTCCCTTGTGCCAACGTAGCAGCCATCATTACATTAGCCGTCGCACCAACACTCGGTCCGTGTTGTCCCGTAAGATACATCTCTGTGCCAATTAGACGTTCCGCTTGCGCGTATATGTACCCCTTTTCTACCATCACTTCCGCACCCAAATGCTCCAAGCCGCGGATGTGCAAGTCAATCGGGCGGGGACCGATCGCGCAGCCACCCGGAAACGATACTTTTGCTTTTCCAAGCTTGGCAACGAGAGGGCCCAAAACATAGATGGATGCTCGCATTTTTCGCACCAGTTCGTAAGGGGCTTCATATTCTAAGTGGTTTATCGGTTCAATATAGAGTGTTGAATTTTTAAATTTTATTGTAGCACCCAACCCTTCCAGCACTGCGCGAAGGGTCATTACGTCTGTTAAATTCGGCACGTTATGTAGCACACTGACACCGTCACCGAGAATCGCAGCAGCAACCGCGATCGGAAGAACCGCGTTTTTACAGCCGCTGACCGGGATTGTCCCTTCAAGTCTGGTACCGCCTTTGATTATTAATTTTTCCATTTTCCCATCTCCTTCACAAATCTTCGTCACGGGATATAGAGATTTTACTCCCTCTATAGCATAAACGATGCCAATTGGGTACCTGTTACAAACTACCGTGTTACAAGGGTTGTGGGTTTAAAGAATTGTGTCAAAATAGACACATGTTATCCATTTTTCTCAGAATTCGCTTGTATTGACAGGCAATTTTTGATAATATATGATCCTTGTAAGATAGAAGTCGTCGGTTAAGAAATGCTTTTGTAACAAACTACCGAAACTTGTGGGCTCCAGGAAGCGGCGAATTGTTACAAAGCTCCCTCTTAACTGAAAACTGATAACCGATAACTGATAACTATAAAAAGGTAAAACAGATGGCAGACAAAACATATCGTGTCGGAATTATTGGATGTGGCGGCATGGGACGTTCCCACGCAAATAATTGGACCAATACAGGGCGTGCCGAAGTGGTCACCGCTTCCGACATCAGTGAAGCATCCGCCGCGAAATTCGCTGCAGAATTCGCACTTCCAACCCACTATACCGATTTCGGTGAAATGTGCAAAAAAGAGAATTTAGACATCGTTAGTATCACCACATGGCAGAGCGTTCGAGCTGAACCAACAATTGCCGCCGCTGAGAATGGAGCTTTAGGTGTTATCACCGAAAAACCGATGGCGGCTTCTGTCGGCGATGCACAAGACATGATGGATGCTTGTGAGAAGCATAACGTCAAATTGGTTGTCGGACACCAACGCCGGTTCAGTCCACAGAACTGTGAGGCACGCCGACTCATCCAAGAAGGCGCAATCGGCCAACCGCAAGCCATGCTCCGACGCGACGGACACGGATTGCTGAACCGTGGAACGCACGAAGTTGACGAGATGCGTTTTATTCTCGGAGACCCAGATCCGTTATGGCTCATTGGTCAGGCAGCACGGAAAACCGACCGGTGGGAACGCCGTGTGAGGACCGAAGACCTCTGTATGGCAGAAATCTGTTTTGATGGCGGTATCCGCGGTATCTACGAAAGCGATTTGCCAGAACCAGGACTGCGAGGCGATGCGGTTTATGGTGATGATGGGCAGCTGCGCCGAGGTGGCGATGGCGCGATTGAACTCTTGAATAGCAAAACCGCTGGGTGGCAGACAATCAAACCCCGCCAAAGCGAACCGAATCAGTTTACAGAGATGTTAGCCTGGATCGAAGGCGATGTTGATGAACACCGCAATGCCGGCAGACACGGGCTTTGCACAATCGAAATCCTCATGGCGATTTACGAATCGTTGCGCATTCAGGACGTAGTAACCTTCCCCTTAACAACGCGTCCCAACCCGCTCGACCTTTTAGTTGAAGGTGGTAAGTTACCGGTGTTTGTCGAAGGACGTTACGACATCCGTGCTCCGTTCCCAGAACAAAAGAAGTAGTGTAATAGGTGTTGCTCTTCGGCTATCGGTTTTCGGATAAGAACACTATGTAGCGTTCGCAGAATTCGCAACTGCCGCAATACTCAGCAGTTGTCAGTTAAGAGGTGTTTCTGTAACAATCTACCCAAACTTGGACGACTCATAGGAAACAGTCAATTGTTACAGGATCGCTCTTTAACTGACAACTGATAACTGATAACTAATACTCAGCAATCCACATCTTTCCCGTCACTGCCATAAACCGCCAAACGTTCTTGTGTGGTAACTTCGCCAGCACTCGCCGGTTTGTAGTGGAACTGTAGCGCACGACGCCGCTGCTCAGATTGGTTCACAGGACTCCCGTGATGCGTCAACCCATGCCAAAAGAGACAACCCCCCGGCTTCAGCGGCACCATCGTATCACGTCCAACGGGTACATCTGTGTCGCAGATTTGCCAATCGCGGCGTTTGAAATGGATCATCGGTCCCTCACTATGGGAACCCGGAATAATATGTAGGCATCCGTTTTCAGGGGTTGCTGCATCTAACGCAATCCATACACCAACAACCGTTGTACCCTCTGGTAGGTTAAAATAAGCACAATCTTGATGCCACGGTTTTTCAGACCCGAAGCGCGGCGGTTTGACGAGTGCCATATCTTGAAAAAGCTCAGGCGTATCTCCCATAATCTGTTCAAGGACACCGAGCAGTCCCGAATGCGCTGCCAGCGCGTTCAGACGTTGTTCGTAGTCTACGAATCCGAAGATTTTCCTAATAGCGTCACGGCGTTCTTGACCCTCCATCTCGTCCTTCTGTTTGACGAGTGACGGTTCAAATTGGATCGCTCGGAAATCAGGGCACTTTCCATCCATAAGATGCGCCATACCCGCCAAGGCATCTTCAACTTCCGTAGGACTAAAAGCATCGTTAATAACGAGATAACCGTATTGATGAAAATATTCGATATCTACGTCGGTTACAACAGGAAATCCACCAGAAATCCCTTTGGCGGCAGTATCAAAGCGGTAAAGGTCAAGTGGATACGGAATTTGGGCGAGGGCGCTATGTTCGCCTGTCGTTGTGTCGCTCATAAAAAACTCCTTTTTAGCAAGCTACGCCTTAAATTTCTCCCTTGCTTTCGCTAGTCATTAGCGTCAGGAAATCGTCAACCCGATCAATAGCCGCTTGGGCACGGTCGCGGGCTGATGCGTCTTTCTCCTCTTCAGCCAACCACTGTTTCCGCTGCGGTAGCCACTCGTTTGTCAACTGGTCAAGCTGGTTCAAGAAGTGTGGGTCCTCATTCTCACTCACGAAATATTCGATGATACCGAGCAGCCCATATTTTCGATTGATCTCCATATCGTCTAATTCATCTACCATTTGCAAGAAAAGCTGCTGATTCCTATCCTGTCGCCCTTGGGCAAGTTCACGAGAGGATTCGGTTAGAAGTTTGTCAACGAATTCCTGCTTGGAGTTAATCCAGCGCGGCAGGTTCCGTACATAATCCTCTAAATCGAAGTTTCCGCGTTGGAGCGCGAAATAGGCGTGAATGTGAATATTTCGGAAAAAACCGGTATAGCCGACGTTCGGATCCATAGTGTCTGCATCATAGAGAATCTGGTTTTCAATCCTGTTATAGAGCAGTTTAAAGTTCTCCTCTGTGAGGTTCGTAGGCTTGAGATGTGCGAAGACAACAGCTGTCGCAGCTTCCACGAAATCCGGTTCAAAGTCATACATCGCCAAGATATTCTCAGTAATAACTGCCCCGGAGTCGTGATGGACCTTACCGTGGAGGTTATGCTTGTTGTAAAGTTCCGTAACGATGTTCTGACCGGCAGGCGTCAGCGGCTCGTTTAACCAGAAACCTTCAGGGGTGAAGACACGTTGCCCTTCCTCGTCGGTCTTAAAATCACCGTCATATCGTTTGGTGATGTCGTGCAGCGTGCCAGCAACTTCAAGCAGTTTCACGTCGCCGCCTTCCCGTCTACCGAGTTCCATACTCGTCGCACGCACACGCATCGTGTGGTTCCATGTATAGTGTCGCCATTGGAAGCCAACACGGTTGTGTTCCCAAAGCGTGAAAGTTTCGTTGACTAAAGTTTCCAATTCATTCAAGACTTGGCTATAGTTCATAAAAACTCCTTTTAAATACGACCTTCGTAGCGTATGCTGTTAGCTTGCGCTCTGTTTTCGTAGCGTATGCTGTTAGCTTGCGCCATAACGAGGCCGATCTAACAGATGATGCTACAAAGTCAACGATATCGGGGCCTCTGAGGCACCCAAGCAAATTAACAGGCACAAGTCGTTTTAAATTAAAAAGTCTGAGGCATTATATTTCACACTGATAAGCGACAATCCGTGTGCAGGGACTGACATCCCTGCTACCGACCTATCTTTGGCTGCTAAAATACGGAGAAGCTCGGTTTTAGCAGCCTGATATTCCATATTTTTCGCACCGCTTGCAAGCAAAAACTTGCGATTAAAAGTTAGGACCGTGCCGACGATACCCCGAACCATACCCCGTAGAAACGAATCGGCTTCGATTTCAAAATAGATGTATGGTGCTTCCTGCCACCAACGCGCCTCGTAGATTTCACAGACAGGGTTTATGCGGTCACTGCCTGTCTTTTGGAAGGATGAAAAGTCCTTTTTCCCGATCAAGGTTTGACTGAGGTCGTTTATTCCCGCAACATTGAGATCTTCCGAGAAAAAGTAACTCGTCTGTCGCGAAAGCGCACTCGGATATTCTCTGTTCAGAATCGTGTACCGATACCGCCGACCCGTCGCACTGAAACGGGCATGAAAACCGGCAGACACCTCTGTCGCAGAACAGACAACAATATCCCCGGGCAACGTGGCGTTGAGTCCTTTCTGAAAAGCAATGAGCGGTATCTGTGAGGGGGTCCGAAAATTCGCGACCTGCCCCTCCGCGTGGACACCGCTATCCGTCCGCCCCGCCCCGATGATTTGTATCGGGGTCTTTGTTAACTTTTCCAAGGCATCCTCGATTGTACCTTGGATTGTTGGCAAGTTCGGTTGCGTCTGCCAACCGTGGTAGTTCGTACCGTCATATTCAAGCACGAGTTTGATATTCCGCATGGTGTCACCCTGTCATCGGGCATCTGAAAGCCTGATACATAAAGAGTATCACATTCCATATTAAGTGTCAAATCAATTGTAGAGAGGTTTTCAGTTGTCGGTTTTCAGTTATCAGTAGTCAATGGATCCCTGGTACCTACTGACAACCAACAACTGAGTACTGATAACTGACGACTAATAAACGCAATTGACAAATACACGACTAAGATATATAATGACTTGGATGAAGAATCAAACTATGGTCTATCACATCGAAAAAGAGCATCGCGGTACCCGCTTAGATCGCTTTCTGATCAGCGCGACGCAAGAGATGTCTCGAACCTACCTGCAGCGACTGATTCGCGATGGCGATGTCACCGTCAATGATAAGGTGGCTAAACAACCGAGTTATCTGCTTCGCGATGGCGACCGCGTGTGTTTAACGCTTCCACCACCGCGACCTCTGGACACCATAGAGCCTGAGCACATTCCACTTGATATTCTTCACGAGGATAGCCACTTACTCGTTTTAAATAAACCCGCCGGAATGCTCGTTCATCCTGCGAACGGCGTAAACGATGGCACGCTCGTCAACGCACTGCTGGCACATTGTAGGACCGACCTATCCGGCATCAGTGGTGTGGAGAGACCAGGGATCGTTCACAGGTTGGACAAGGATACGTCCGGAATCCTCGTTGTTGCGAAAACGGATGTCGCGCACCGGAAACTCTCCGCACAGTTTGAACGGCATAGCATTACACGTCAATATGTCGCTGTTGTGTGTGGCACACCAACAGAAATTACTGGGACAATTGATGCCCGAATCGCAAGAAGTCGACGCGATCGGCGACGGATGACCACGGTTGAGACCCACGGACGACATGCCATCACGCACTATGAGGTTTTGGAACGGTATCCGCGATTCGCACTTGTTCAACTCACTTTAGAAACCGGACGGCTCCATCAAATCCGTGTCCATTTGCAACACATCGGGCACCCAGTCGCTGGAGACGCTGTTTATGGAGGTGAACGACGCGCCTTAAACGATGCCAATACGGCGGCGTTGAAACAGACACTTGCGCACCTCAAGCGGCAGGCACTGCATGCACGACTGCTCGGCTTTAAACATCCGGCTACAAGCGAAAACTTGACTTTTTCAGCACCGACGCCGAAGGATATGCTGACGCTCCTTGATGCCTTAAAACAAAAAGCAGCACCGTAGCCTACTTCAATCTAAAAAATCAGTCACTTACCCCCATTTTTTTTGGAGATCAGTATGTGGTTGATATTGTTAGGTT
>VXZK01000196.1 GCA_009845545.1 Candidatus Poribacteria bacterium | reverse complement strand
TGCCACATTACACAACCTAAGTCAACTATTTTCATAGTTTTGCGTAAGTCCTATTTACGTTTAATCTGACGATAGGAAAGCGGTTTCATCGGAGTTGATGGATATTTCAAATTTGCGGAGTTTAGGCATTACAGTTGCGCGCGGGGGTTCAAGGTAAAGTTCCAACGCCTCTTTAAGGTTGTTGATCGCATCATCTTCGCTTTTACCTTGACTGGCAACATCTATCTCTAAACATTGCGCGATAAACAACTCTCCTTCTTGCGAGATGCTTGCCGTGAAGGTTTGCGTTTTCATAATTTAACTCCTTTTGGACGTTGTGAGATAATACATTGTAAGACAATATGTTAGCATAAGTACCAAGACCCTTTCAACTGTTTTAATTCATCGTTGGATATACAATAGCAATAATGGGATCTCCGTTGTTTAAAGTGGGGAGATCGTGGCTGTTGTCAACCCATCGGATGCGGACCGTGTGTTACCACACCGTGTCGGGCGTGTGCGTAGACGGCATCCTGAATCTCAAGAATCTTTACTGCATCAGCGACTGTCGGCTCAAAGGTGTCGCCGTTGCGGATAGCGTCAAACGTTTTGCCCATTATCGCCTGTATCCGCGCACCGTGTGAGATGTCTTCGCTGAACTGTACGCCTTCCGTTGTATGCACTTCAATCAAGGGTTGACCGTTGCGACCATATTGCTCAAATACCGATGCCTTTGTTCCTATAAATCGGAAGAAGTGATCGCCACCGCGGGTGCCGGACGGATAATTGTACCCGGATTCAATAATGCCGGTGATGCCGCTCTCCGTGCGTAGTACACCGATACCGCTATCCTCCACACCTCGGCTGTACATGGCGTTCGACATGACCGCGCCGACGACTGTAATTGGCGCATCGCCGACGAACTGGAGGAATGTATCAATACCGTGCGCAGCCTCAACTGCCCAGCATCCACCACCGGATACGCTCGGATTGTTGTGCCAATAAGAGGGTGTCGGATCGTAACGGGATGGGGGACCGTTGTTGAGTCGGCTGTTATATAAGGTCAGTTCGCCCAAGCTACCATCAGCGACCATCTCTTTAACAACACTCACAATCCGGCTCGCACGGTTCGGCAGCACAAGCGCGCTGAAGACCCCGTGTTTTTCGGATGCTTCCGCGGCGGGACGTAGCCTGTCTGCACAATCGGCAAACGGTTTGTCCAAGAGATAAGGGATACGCCGATCTACACATGCCTGCACATGATCTCCCATTTCAATGTGTTTACCAGCAACGAGGACCGCGTCCGGTTTGCTGGTGTCGAGGCATTCCGCGGCTGTTTCAAAGCCTTGGCATTGGAAATCGTCCATTAATTGTTGTCGCGGTGCTGGTTCACCGTCCATAACGCCGACAATCTCGTGTCCGAGTCCTTTTGCGGTGTGTGCCATACTCCGTCCATGATGACTATAGGAAAGCACTGCTAATTTCATTTTTTATCTCCGTTTTTGGTAGACTGGCAACTATCTATAAAATGAATACATCTGCAAGCCTGTAATGAGCCGAATGAGCACCCATATACCGCCTATCATGAATTCGCCGAGGATTAGCCCCAGAAAGAGCGGGTATGCTTTGCGATATAGGCGAATCCCGCCGACTTTCAGGAGTATCGTCTTGATGCTCCAACTGAGAAATATTGAGAACCAGAGCCTGCCGATCGTCGATTTTTCGCCAGCGACGAGGTAGCCAGCAGGATGGAAGGGCCAGAACGGGAATACCGTCCGGAGCCACCAGAGGACACCTGTGAAGAGCGCACCGACACCGATAAAGGTCACAGCGGCAGCGTCGGTTTCAGCCGGGTGCGAGATCCAATTTTGCAGGAGTTTGTACCCGCCTGTGCCGAGATCGCTCACAACACCGATATTATACCCGACGAGGAGGTATGCCCAAAACGATGCGAGAATCCCGACGACCGCCGCGAACATCATCGCTACGATGAGCCTGCCGGAACGCATGCCTGATTCCTCTGCGAGTTTGAAACCTTCGAGCGTATGGGGCATCGGGTTTGCACGAGAACCGCGATTGAAGGTGAGGTAGAGACGCATCATCGTCAGACTACCGTGCGAAAGGATGCGGGTACCGAAGATGTCGGTAAGGATACCGTGCGGCGTTGCGTAAGTACGGATCGTCGGTGGACCGACTTCGGCGCGGATACGGGTGAGACTCATGGATAACAGGTAGTAGATAAGGAAATAGAGACCGATTGTCCAAATTGCCATCCCGCCTCGGTGTGAAAAGACGAACAGAAATATCAATCCACCCACTAATCCGAATGCCGCCCATCGGTACCGCATCGGTTCTCCCCTATCATCGATTTCGCCCGGTGTGCGGTATCCTCGAAAGATGTGCTTTGCAACGCGGACAAAGAAGCGTCGTCCGCCCCAGAGCGCGAGGCAGGAGAGTACGAGGTAGCCGCCCATTATCTGTTGCCAGTCGTAAGGGAACCCCGGCAAAATATCGAGTCCAAGCGCGCTGCCCAATATCCGTTGCGCTTTCCAGAACCAATAAAAGAACCAGACAGAAAACGACATCTCTAACGGCATGAGGTAAGCGAGTCCGACAGCGAATGAGCGGATATAGATAGGTGTCCAACCGATAGAATTCCAAGGTTTTTGAGTGAAGTATTGACCGATCTCAGCGTGCCGTACGGGGATTTCGGGGAGTTCTGGGAAGAGGACATGTATGCCGTTGATGAGATTGATACCGCCCGCGATCGCGAATCCGAGCCACATCATTTTCGACTTGAAGAGTCGTCCGTCAAGCCTTGTCATCTCCAGAGGCAACTGCACAATCGGATAGGATAACCGTTCATTCTCAATCCACTGTCTTCGGAGGAAAACATCGATGCAGATCATCACCCAGATAAGGACGGTCAGAAACACTGTCCACCAAAGGATAGGCCGGAGCCATCCGAGCAGATGGTCCTTCCGATAAACAGTGCTTTCGCCATCGTAAAACAATTTCAGGCTGGCTTCGTTGTTAGAGGTTAGCCACGCGGGTAGATGTCGCCAGAAGAGTTGTTTCCATTCGTTTTCGGGGGTTGCGAACCAGTATCCATCGGAGATTGTCGGGATGATGGTTTGCATCATATCGTGCCCCGCAATTGCGGAGGAGAGCGAGAGCATAGCGAAAACTGTCAGCAGTTCACCTTGTCTGAAAGCGAACTTTGGCAGGAACCGCTTTAGCAATAAGTTGAACGGGATGAGTACCATTAACGTGATGACCACGTTGTAGATGAGCGACATCGTGGTCGGGAGGGTGCTCCAAAATTTGAGGTGGTTTGCCATGATGAAGTAGGTATTCACCGGAATGAGTAGCAAACCGAGGGCGATGGCACGAAACGTTACGCCGGGATGAGGGGTTTGGTTTTTCAAGGTAGCGTCTGCTATAAAAAAATAACTTCAAGTGTAATACTGCGGTTTATGTTAGTTAAACTGTAGTCTATTTATGTTATGCTTCACATGCTTAAGTCGTTTTATGACGAGGCGTTTGGGTGTCTATTTGAAAATGGCGACGACAATAGAAATAATCAGAGCCCCGATGGCACATGCGGTGACAATCCAACTCCGCACTCCAGCAATAGCACTTTGTTTACCTTTGAGTTCCGATATACCATTTTCAACCGTTCGGAGCCGAGTATCCACCCCATCTAAACGAGTATCCACCCTATCTAAACGAGTATCCACCCTATCTAAACGTTGCTTGACTTGATCAAAGCCGTCTTTCATCACTTGATAGAGTTCTTCGTTTGTCATTTTTGTTTTTCCTTTGGTGACTTTTTGCGAATTATGCCAGTCCAAACTGATTTTTAATAATCATTATACCACAATTTCTATTTTGTGTCACCTTCTTTTTTTAATTTTCTTCTTCCACGCCAGTAGGCGAACTGACGGAGATAGTAGCTGAGGTTCTTGTGGATTTTCTCGAACTCTGGTACAAACGGACATCTCCCGCCAAGGACGACGAGTTCCGCCTTGGCACGCGTCATCGCGACATAGAAGACACGCCGCTCCTCTGTGAGTTCACTATCAGGACGCGGGAAACGGCGTTCCAGTGTGTTATGGATGAGGATAACCTTCTCCCACTCCCGTCCCTTTGCTTTGTGGATTGTTGTTATTTCAGGGGCTGCTGGTGGGTTGGCAAGTATCGCTTGAATCTGATCGGTTTCGTAGTTGGTACGTGCCAAAACGGCGGTTTCTTGTGATGATTCTAACTCGCGTCGTAAAGCAGCTGCGACGGTTTCAGGGGTTGTCTCTACGGTTTTTATGTGCAGTTGTATCGGATTGTGGGCGCGGAGGTCTTTTCGGATTCGGGGTGCGTTGCGTTCAATCAACGCTCTGGCGTGTTCAACGATGGTTGAGGTTGAGCGATAATTGCGCGTGATCTCATATTTTGTTACGTCTTTCCTATCGGTGAATGCCAGCATGATTTCTGAATTACCACCTCGGAATCCATAGATCGCCTGATCATCGTCGCCGACAGCGAAAAGATTTTCGGATAAAAGTTCAATCAGTCGGAAATCGGCGGGTGCAATATCTTGGAACTCGTCGACAAGGACGTACGGGTATTTGTCGCAATAAGTTTCGCGGAGATCAGGAGAGGTCTCAAGGAGGTTCGCGGCGTGGATAATCATGTCCTCGAAATCGACAGCGTTTGCTTCGGTTTTGAGGGTTTCGTATTTTATGGCAAATGCTCGCGCCACAGGGTTGTCAAGTGTGGTTGGGTCGAACAGTCCTGTGGTGACTTGACGTTTTGCACGCATGACTGTCTCTTTTATATCGTCGAAACGGTCGCGGAGGTCCTCGAAATCGGGGTGTGTGTCGAAATTTTCTTCATAAGGGATACCGAAATGCTGGCAGAACATCTCAAGGATGAGTTGGTTGCTATACTGCCTCCGCAGTGGGTCTGCCCGATTAAACACACTTGCGCGTTCTCTGTAGTGTGCGATCCAGTGTGCTTCGCGACGGTTCGCCTCCTGTCCTTTGACCCATTCTATCACTTTGAAACTGAATTGTGTTGCGCCTTCATGTCGGATGGCTTGCCGGAGTCTGTCGTTTGATGAATGGTTGAAGTGTTCTGCTTTCCGCCGATCTGGGTTCGTCGTCTGCCCGATATAACATTTGCCGGTCTCTTTGTGCTCGATTTTATAGATGGCAACTTCGGTTGTCGCGGCTTCGCGTTCAATCTGTTGCCGTTCTTCGGCGATGATTTGATCTATCTGTCCTGTCCAGATTTCGGGGATTTGGTTAAATCCGGCGCGTTTATAGTTTTCGGTGATAATGTCTTTGCCGAAGGCGTGGAGTGTTCGGATGACAGGTTTTTGGGGTGTTTCGGTTTCGGATGCCGTGAGTGCCTGCAAGATTCGGGTCTCCATCTCTTCAACGGCTTTTCTATTGAAGGCGATGGCGAGGATCTGTGGAGGTGGGATATTGTGCGTCTGGATAAGGTTCAGGATCCGTGCTGTTACGACTGTGGTTTTGCCGCTGCCGGGTCCTGCGATGACGATTGCGGGGCCTGTGACGTGGTTCACGGCTTTTTCTTGGTTTCTGTCGAGTTTCATATTTGAGTAGGTTAATTAAGTGCGAAAACCTCCAAAACTATCGGAGGTTTTCATGCGTAAGTGCTATTGATTAATAGCATCTCTGCAATGCTCATAAAATCCCATATTTTATCAAATTCCGGCGCGCTTGAATCGGTTGCTCAGCATTCATCTGGAGTGCTGCGACTGTTGCCCGACCTATGGGTGTTTGTCCTTCAATTTCGCCATTTTCTCGGTTTAAAAGAAAATGAACTTGCCACTCGTGAATTCGAGGATTGAAAAGTCCAACGACCCTTCCTGTCAATAGGTCTATTCCTTTTTGACGCGTGGCTTTATGCCTGTTACAGCGTGGACAAGCGAGTGCCAAATTTGTGAGTTCTGTCAATCCATCTGCTGATTCTGGTACAATATGATCGACTTCAAAGGAGATGGGCGAAAATTCCTCTGGATATTGGCAGTACTCACACCGTTCATTTGCACGACTTACTACATCAGCGCGCAACGGATCATTTACACGCATGTATCACGCCTCGCTATGACAAAAGCCGCTTCCCCAATGTTTCGAGATTTCGTATCTGGAGTTCTTGCTCTTCAGCAAGGAGTGCCTCCATTTCTTGCGTCTCTTCCGATTCTAACATTTTTTCACCGTTTAATGCCAAGAGTTCTGCCAAGCGTTCTTGTTTTTCTGCAGCAAAAGGCTCAAACCCGAAACTAACGTGTCCCTTCTTAATCATTTCAGCCACGTCCATCTCTGTGCTTAAAACTTCTCCAGTATCGGCAGCAACATGTATTTCTCCAACTTCAATAGGAGGCGCGACGTTGGTAAAAACAGGAACCACCCATATAGGTGGCGTTGATTTTTTAAGAATAGGTTCTTTTGCGATTAAGCATCTACCAGCGCGCTTTCGTAAGAGCGTTAGGGCAGCATCTTTTGCCTCGTCGCGCTTGAGTTGAAACAACACAAAATCTTCAAGCGAAGTTTTCGACACTTTTGCTTGTTGTGTCAATTTTTTATAGAGGTAATCTGGCAAGGAAATTGTTAAGGGACGCATATTGAATTCTCCAGTAACAGTTGTGAGCTCGCCTATCTTACATGAAGTTTACCACACATATGACAATTTTTCAACCAGTATTCAGCCAAAGAATGTTTGACATACATCAAAACCCTCTTACCAACAACTGAAGACTATTCCTAATTCACTTCGGGATACGCCGGACCCATAGCAGTAATGCCACATTCATTGCGCCGATGAAGCCGAAGACGTAGGATTGGATGCCTACTAACGTGTCGAGTGAGCGGATGAGGAACGGACAGAAAATGGGTAATCCGAGTGCCAAGCAGGTGTAAAAAGTTAAGAGTTTTGCACCTTTTGCGTCCCAGAAGGTTATCTGCCGTTTTAGTACCTTTAGATAGGACTGTTGCCATAACCGAGATGTCCACTTCCCCTGCATAAACCCCAAGGCGATCCCTAAACCGAAGCCGAAACTTGACCAACGGAGGTCGATGCGTACGTTTTGTGAAATGGCAGCGACCGAGATCAACTGCCCTAACACTGAAAGTATGATGAATGCCCAAAAAACAGGTAACTTCATATAGAATGGAAGGAGACGCCGTGATAACTTATCTTGCATTTTTTGATTTTTAACTATTTGGGTTTCTGCTCCGTTTTTTCCGATCTCAAAAACGGGTTACCGTTTAATCAGAAGCTATCAGGAGATCATGGCAAAAGTGAATACAGGTAATACCATTTCTGAAAAGGTATCCTTGTAGCACAAAACTAACAGTTTATGCTATAGGAGATTCGCTTTGATGTAGTTAACAGCATTTTTGAAGACGGCGAGTCCATCGCCTTCTTCAGAACCAGCGTCTTGTGCCTCGGCGATTCGCGTCCAGCGTGGATGATTCCATTTCGTTAGGAACCGTTCTGGATGTGGCATTAGACCGAAGATTCTGCCTGTTGCATCACAGATGCCAGCAATATCGGCATCTGAACCGTTTGGGTTGTTTGGGTATGCACTGTCGGCATACCGAAACACAACCTGATTGTTCGTTTCTAAATCAGCCAATACATCTGCTGGTGCAGTAAATCGTCCCTCAGCATGTGCGACCGGGAGATAGACGTGTGGTTTGATGCCTTTGGTAAAGACACACGGACTTTCTTGGGTCTCTAAGTCTACCCATCGACACTCAAATTTTGCGGAGGTGTTCATTGCGAGTGTCGAGCGTTGCGTCATCTCTGCGGCTGAATCTGTGCCCGGCAACAAGCCTGTGCGTACCAGCACTTGGAATCCATTGCATATACCGATGACGAGTTTACCGTCTGCGACGAACTGTTTCAGGACGTTCGTCAATTTGTGTTTCATCTCGATCGCGAGTAGAATACCGGCTGCAATGTCGTCGCCGTAGGAGAAACCGCCTGGAATCGCGAGGATCTGATAGTCGGTTAGGTTAACTTTGCCGGATATAAGGTTTCGGATGTGAACTAACGCGGTCTCCGCCCCGGCGAGTTGAAACGCCGTATCTGTTTCTGCATCACAGTTAGTCCCTGCGGTTCGTAAGATGAGTACTTTAGGTTCCGTCATTTTTATCTCCTATGAATAGAACACACAACTTGCTTAAAAGTTACGAATGCAACGGTGTTTGCCATGCAGATTTGAGAATATCAATTGAAGTTTTGATGATTGTCTGTCCTGTTCTCCCTTTGATAATGAATTCCGGCGTATCTGTGACAATACCGAGGCAGCCTGTCGGGACACCTGCCATGTGGTTTTCGTAAGCGTCTCGGTGTTGCGGTTCAATCTCTACAACGAAACGGCTGTTTGACTCCGAAAATAGGAGATAGTCATCAGCAATAATCTCGTCGCCTGTGGGAATGTCATCAAGGTGCAGGGACATCCCGTATCCGCCAGCAAAAGCCATCTCTGCGGCTGCCACGCCGATCCCGCCTTCGGAACAGTCGTGACAGGAACGCACCCAGCCACTATTGATAGCCGTGCTGAGTCGTTCCATTGTTAATTTACCTTCATCGGGACGGATGGCAGGTGCGGTATTTCCGATATGTCCGTGGATACCGAAGTAGTGGGATCCCCCCAATTCAGTGTATGTATTGCCGACGACATAGATGAAATTGCCGGGTGCCTTCACATCCATTGTAACGGCGTTGCGGATGTCTGGGATGACACAGATCGCGGAGATGAGGAGCGTTGAAGGAATCGCGCGTTGCTCACCAGTTGTTGTATCGCGGTATTCGTTATAAAGGCTATCTTTCCCTGAGATAAAAGGGGTGCCGTAGGCGGTTGCGATGTCATAACACGCCTTCGCTGCGCGGACTAATTCGCCGAGCCGGTCCGGTTTGTCCGGGTTCCCCCAGCAGAAGTTATCAAGTAATGCGGTTTTTTCAAGGCTACCCCCGACAGCGATTATGTTTCGCAACGCCTCATCAATCGCTGCTGCGGCACTGAGATACGGGTCCACGTCGCTATATTTGGGGTTAATACCGTTGGCAACGATAACGCCTTTTCGGCTGCCTAAGACAGGGGTGACGACGCATGCATCGCTCGGTCCGTCGTTTGCCACACCTACGAGTGGATTGATAACGATACCGCCTTGGACCTCGTGATCGTATTGCCGAATGACGGATTCTTTGCTGGCGATGTTTGGACTGGCAAGGAGTTTTCTGAGATCGTCCGTATAATCTGTCGTTGCTGCGTCTCGCGATGGCATCTCAGAATGTTTGGGTGGCTGCCAAACCGCCTGTTTCACGGGTTTCGGGAGTCCATGGTGCAGGAACTCCATCTCTAAATCAGCGACCAGCGCACCTTCATAGAAAACTTGTAGTCTATGTGTATCCGTGAAAGTGCCGAGGACTGTGGCTTCAACGACTTCTGCTTCGCATATCTCCATCAGTTCCGGTAGATTTTCGGGTGGCACGGCGATGACCATGCGTTCTTGTGCTTCGGAGAGCCAAATTTCCCACGGTGCGAGTCCTTCATACTTCAGGGAGACGCGTTCGAGGTGTACCTCGGCACCGACATGTTCGCCCATTTCACCGACAGCAGACGAGAACCCGCCTGCACCGCAATCGGTGATTGAACGATACAGGTTGCGGTCGCGCGCTTGTAGCAACGCATCAACGATCTTCTTTTCCATGATTGGGTTGCCGATTTGCACCACACTGCCGAGGCTTTCAGAAGTATCGTCTAATTCAGCGGAGGAAAAAGTCGCGCCGTGAATCCCGTCACGTCCGGTTTGCCCACCAATAGCGACCACGAGATCGCCGGGTTCAACGGATTTCTCGCATCGGTTTCTCGGTATTAAACCGACGTTTCCACAGAAAACGAGTGGGTTAGCGGTATACCGAGCATCGAAAAGGATTGCGCCGTTCGCGGTAGGAATCCCCATCCGGTTGCCGTAATCTCGGACACCGGCGACAACGCCTTTGAATACACGTTTCGGGTGGAGTGTGCCTTTCGGCAGCTGCGCATACGGCGTGTCCGGCATTCCGAAGCAGAAGACATCCGTATTCAGAATCGGTTTCGCGCCCAGCCCTGTGCCGAGAGAATCTCGGATGACCCCCCCAATGCCGGTGCCAGCACCACCGTAGGGTTCAATCGCTGAGGGGTGGTTATGAGTTTCTACTTTGAAGACGAGATTGAATGTCTCATCAAATTCAATAATGCCGGCATTATCTGAAAAGACGGAGACACACCACGGTTTTGCGATATCCTCGGTTGCGCGCTGGATATAGGTTGGAAACAGCCCGTCAATCTGCTCCGGTGCTTTCCCGTTTTCGGAATAGCGGATAATGCTTTTGAACGTTTTATGGACGCAATGCTCAGACCATGTTTGGGCGATGGTTTCTATCTCTACATCGGTCGGGTTGCGTCCTAACGCGCCGAAGTGGGTCTGGATCGTCTTCATCTCGTTGAGATTCAGGGACAGGGTCCCCTCTCGGCTGATCCGCATCAGCTCAGCATCGTCCGCCTTTAGGATCTCTATTTTTTTAACTGTGTTGGACATTAATTTCTCCACTATTTACTCGCAGTCTTTTTGAAGAGATTTTGCTACAAATTATTTAGATTGTTGTTGTTATTATATCACAATCTTGGTTTAGACAGTGGCCCGAATTTCCGATGGCAATACGCCTTTGAAATCTCTGAAAATATCACGGAG
>VXZK01000340.1 GCA_009845545.1 Candidatus Poribacteria bacterium | reverse complement strand
TCCGTTATGCCAAAGAGGAGAAGCGACTCGGGACGGGTGGTGCGATTCAGAACGCTATGAAACAGATTGGGACATCGCCTTTTTTTGTTCTGAATGGCGATATCCTGCTCGCGAATTTTTCGCTGAAGGAGATGTTAGTTCGGTTTGATCAAGGAATGATGGCAGGCGTGCTGTTAAGTGTACATGTGCCGGATATCCGCCCTTATGGTGAAATTGTGTCAGATGATGATGGGAAGATTCAGGCATTTCGTGAGAAAGAGTCTACCCACCGTGCTGGATATGTTAACGGTGGGGTGTATCTTTTTGATCAAAGCATCACTGATGCGTTTCCGAAGGGACAGGAAACCTTCTCTATGGAACGCGACGTTTTTCCATCAGTTTCCAACCTTTATACGCTACACACGGATGCGGGTTGGATCGATATTGGGGTGCCAGAGCGATTGGACTACGCGCGCAAACATTTCCTGCGTCTTGGAAACGGCTTTCCGAAACCATCAGTCATCGGTAGGAGGCTTACTCTTTTTCTACTGCTTCTGGTTCAGTTGTGAGGTATTTCTCATCTGTCTCTATATCGGATGGATAGCGAATTTCCCATACTTTGATGTCTTTCGCGGTCCTGTCATCTGTCGGATAAATTTGATAAATATCAGTACGTCTTTCTGTCAATTCAACTACGGATAAACAGCAGCGGCCTTAGCCTCATCATCTGCCGCAGCACCACTAACATCCGCTTCACTTTTGGCGGAGAAAACCATATTTGCGCCATCCCCCCAAGCATAGTAGGTCTTCCCTCTATTCACACTTTTAGAAAGATACTCAGGAGGCACATAAGCGTAAGGTATCTGCGGAGTGTCAATAGGTTGTTTACCAGTAATTTCTGCGTATAATTCCCATACGCCTATATCACCCACTGGTGCCGATACGCTTGAGGATGCCTTTGCTCTAAATGTAGAATATACCCAATTTTCCCCAGTTTTTTGAGCACTTGCAGAAGTTTTAGCAAATTTGGTATGATGTGTTTTACCGGTTTTCGGGAAGGTTATCACACAAAATAGTAAGACAGAAAAAAAGCAAGAAGCGCCACCCATTTGGGTTCAAAGTTGCGTTTTAGCATGTTGTGTTCTCCTTATTTCAGTTCAGGTAGATCTAGAAAAGTATACGGGTTAATTCCATCTAACTGATAATCAAGGATGCGAATCCCTGTCGGTGTTTCACCATTGCGAATTTGTTCTTTTTCTTTTTCCGAAACACTCGAATCAGCCAGAATTTCAACGGTAGTTGTATGGCTGTCTCCAAAATCTTCTTTAGTCCATTCTTCTTCATAGAGAACATAGGCTGTTCTCGGATAGAGTGGCAGAACCAATCCATTTTCAAAAGTTCCGCCTCCAAGGCCGGTATGTCCTTGGTTCCATAATTTTATGAAAACTCGTCCCATGAGTTCCATTTGTATTTGAATATTTTCATCCCACTTTGCCAGTGTTTCTTCCGGTAGATTCCATGACAAAGGTATCCGAAAATCTGCTGGTACATCTGGATAGGGACCAAAACCAAAAGGCGAAACGGGGCCATCTTCGGCGGGTGCTTCCTCTGATACAAAATCATCCGGTAAGAACGCATCCGACATGTCAAGTGCTTCGGAGGTCTCATCTATCGGTGACACGCCTGTGTCGTCAGACATCTGCGCGTCATCGGTTTCAAGGTTTGTTTCCGCGTGTTCAAAGGCGACCGTGCTTGTATTGACGGTGCCTTCTGTGGTGCGCGCCTCGTTCTTGTTTTTCAGCGACTGGAGCTTACGGTGTGCTTCTGCCACCTCTGCATCAGTCATGCGGTGGACGTGCCAACTATAGAGCAAACTCCCACCGACAACGATGAAAAAAAAGACGAGTCCAAAAAGGATCGCTCGGGAACCTGAGAACATATCTCGGAACATGATGTTACCTCCAAACTATTGCGGATTTTTCGGTAAATTGATGAGATAGAGGACCCTCATACCAATGTTATCACATCATCGTTGTATTTCGTTTATTCTAACATTTTTTTCAAAAATGTCAAGAAAAATGAGAATCATTTTCATTTTTTCTTGACACGGACGGACACATAAGGTATGCTTAGGACATATCCATATACAAGACACAAGGAGACAGGAGTCTATGAGCTGCCCAAGATGCCAACACCCACACTTCGTCAAAAATGGACGGCTCATGTCGAGATTGCATGCAATTCTATGCTTGAACGAGTTTTGATATGAAGTCAACAGAGACAGATTTTCGATTGATGAGGCACTCACAGATTGCGATATAACCGGAGAGAAACTTCTTATGAACACCCCGAAACGGGCGAAGGAAGTTGCGAACTGTCGTCCAGATACCTTCAATGCCATTCGTATGAACTTCGCGAACACCATCGGCATCGTCATCTCTTGCCCATTCAGCCTCTTTATGACAGACGACGGCATGCCGACGATCAAGACCGTTATACCCACGCCAACCCTCTGTGTAGACGACGGTATCAGCGGTCGTGAACTGATGCACATGATCCATCAGTGTTTCTTTATCTGTCTGATGAACCATACGCAATCTCAGACAACCACTCTCGCGACCGAGCGTCCCAACAATAGGAGGGCGATCGTTGGCGTAGGTGCCGTGGCCCCTGCGTGTGTTGCCGCGCCGACGGGGCGGGTCTTTGGGGTCTCAATGTCGATCCCCTTTCTCACCAGCGTTTTGGAACATCTCATCCGTCTCGGCATGCTCATCGGGCAACGCAGAAACCGGCTGCAGCGACTCGGCATTTGACTGAAGCACGCGACGCAAAGACATCACCGTTTGACGATCCAAACCCAACTCACGGGCAAGTTTCGCAGACGGAACACCTTGAGAAACACCGCGCAACAACAAGACCGTCTGCGGCGGGGTCAACTGCTTCTGCTGGAAAACTGTGCCACTCTAAAGGTTATAGGTGCGATCACAAGAAAGACACCGGTAGATACACAGATGACTTTTCTTCGTCGTGCCAAAAAGACGTGCCGCCGCCACGTCTGCACCGCAATGCGGACAGTGTAAACCTTCGGGGTGGAAATGTTTAAGCAACCAAGCCGTCGCTTGTTCTTCATCTATGAGGTCTATTATTGGGAAATCCATACCCTAAAGCATAAACTATACTAAAAAACTTCGCAACGAAAAAACTTGCATTAAATTTATACATGAGCCAAGATATTAAGCCTTTCAACATAGCGTATACCCGTGATGCGTTGTTGGTAAGTTGTTAACGGAATACATATAGCATCATCCAAGTTCCCCCAGGTAATACTGAAATTTCTTCCTTTCGGTGACATGACTCCGACGACGCGCATCCTTATAGGAATTTGCCGCCAATGGTACCGAATTTTCACCTCTTGTCCGAGTGGAGAAGTATCTCCAAATAATTCTATGGCAACGTTGGTCCCTAAGACACAAGTCTGGGTTGCGTTGTCAATATCGTTCTCTGAGAGGAATCTCCCATCTCGTAGTTTCCAGTGCATCAAAAGGGCATAATCGGCTGTTGTTCCTTCTAATGTGGCATGTCTCGTTTCTCCGCCCTTGTGGCTGGTAACCAGTATTCGGGATCTCCAATTCCGGGGCAATGCCCCAGTAACATCAGCGCATTCTGCTTCAATAGCAGAAGCGTCAGCGAGGGTGTATCGTTCAGTTGTTGCGTGTCTTCGTCCGTATCGGTACGTGGCGGTCCGTGTCGAGAATCGCACATGGTTTGCCCCACCGAGTCTTTCGAGGTCATCAGCAATAATCTTTTCTGCCCCCTCTCCTATTGCTATCATACAGAGGACACTGGTGATTCCAATGAGGATACCAAGAATGGACAAACTAGCACGAAGCTTGCTTTGATAAATATTTACTACCCCTGAAGTAAGCACATCGTAGAATTTCATGCTATAGGTAAGGAGTTATATTCCAGAGCAAAATGGTGCCGTCAAAACTCCCACTTGCAAGAATAGATCCATCCGAAGAAAAAGCAAGACACTGAACATCGGTTGGATGCCCCCAGAAGGTGGTGATATTCTCACCTGTGGCGACATCCCACAACCGGATGGAGACTTTCTGAGTGCCATCCCACCATGCTCCGACAGCAAGATAACGACTACACGGTGAAAAAGCGAAGGAAAAAGGTCTTCGGCACCCGTGCGGAGGAACAATTAACAGGTGGGTGTCATTAGTCGTCGTATCCCATAAGCGGATTTCTTTATCCATGCCACCGGCGATGAGGTTACCGCAAGGCGAAAAAGCGAGTGCGATTACAACGCGACCAGAAATGGGTTTTTTCCTCGTTAATATCCATTTCAAGTAGTTTTGTATTTCGCAAGCATCTCCTTTATAGATGTCGGCATTTAACATCGGTAGCGTTGCCAAAGTGCTAATTTCTGCCCCTGTTTCAATATCCCACAAGCGAACCGTTTCATCGCTTCTGCCTGAGCTAACAATTCTTTTCCCATCCGAGGAAAACTCTATTGACCCTACTTGGGTTTTATGTCCTATTAGTGTGTATCTCTTGTGTCGGCATTGAACATCCCATACATCCAATTGTCCTGACATATTTCCGACCACTAACAGGTTGGCTTCTGGTGCTAATGCTACAGCAGGCCGATACACAATTTTAGGCGGGTATGTGAACTCGGCAATCGGACTTCTACCTTTTATAACATCCCATACTTGGATGACATCTGGATTAGAATTAACGCCTACAGAGAAGATTTTTCCACTCGGAGAAGTTTGAACAATATACTTTTGAAATATTGGATGAGCGTTATAGGGACGTTGCGACGACTGAGACCCAATGTCCCATAACAAAAGATTATCCGAATCGTATCCAGCTACCAATTTCCTTCCATCTTGAGAGAACACGATCGAATTCACAACACCCGTATGACCCGAAATTGTTGGGCGCGTACGGATCGTTAGGTTTTCTATTGTCTGCTGGCGGGAAAAGGTTGCAGATCTTGAAAAATTCGCTTCGTTTCCCTTTTTCCTGCTGACTTCAACTACTCCCGATTCTGCTTCGTTTTGTGTGTCCTTTTTTGGCAAACTCCAAACTTTGATTTGATCGTGAGTAGCAATCGCCAATTGTGTACCATCTTTTGAAAAACGGGCACAAATCGGGTATCCGTTTATATCAATTTCGTCCAGTTTTTCATCATTTTTCACGCTCCATATATCTACCGGCTTGTGCGTGTAGCGTTGGTAAAGCCCCGCCGCAATCAGTTGTCCTGTTGGTAAATAATAAGGGTACATCCGATATTTCTCATGCTGGATCCTTTTCAACACCAATCTATTCTTAAAGATATCCCAAACGATCAGCCTACCATTCCAACACCCAATGCACAAGAAATGCCCACACGGAGAAAAGCAAAGTCCGTAAACATAATCGAGATGCTCTGTGAGTGAGGTTAGGCATACGCCAGTCTCCACGTCCCAAACGCAAACAAATTCGCTGGACATGTCCTCAGATGGACTTACATGCGCCAGAAATTTTCCATCTACAGAAAAAGCGATAGGTTTGCCAGCTGGACGCCGAAGTTTTATCGTTTTTTCGTCTCCGAGTATGGCGCGCACATTTCCCGTTTCCGGATCTATTAGGTAAATCATATTTGTCGGCAGTGCGCCAAAAACTGCGAGGTGCTGTCCATCCAGTGAGAAAGTGTGGCGAACACTAGTATAAACCCCAGACTGCCTATCCAACTGTGCAACACAAACTTGGTTCCGCATATCCCACAGTTTCAAAATTCCATCAGCCGTCCCAATAGCAAACCACCGGCCATCAGAAGAACAGGAGACGGTGCTAACCACCCCCCGTTCTGTTTCCCACAAGGCAGTGGTGGACATTGATGCAAGAGAATACCACCAGAGCCCGGTTCGAGACGCTACAGCGAGGAACTTGCTGTTTGCCGAGAATTCTAAATCAGCCACCATACCACGGCCGAATCGAGTTATTGCACCCGCTGGCAACTCCAGCAGAGTTCCATTATTGCCTTCAGAGGTTCCTAAAGGAGATATATGGGGACTTCTACTAAGCATTATCTCTCACAGTTTCCGGAACCACTACATCCTGTCGGCCCCTTTCCACCACAATAACTTGAACATTCACAAACGTATTTCGCATCATCCAAACAACACGCAGGAGAATCAACGTTTGGGCATGTCTTAGTGCCATCGCAGTCACTTGCTGACTTGCAACTGCAACCTGCCCCACAATCACAAACGTCAGGACCACCATTGTTGCTGCTGCTTGAAGGTATAACTTTATTCATTATGTCGCTCTGAACAGAAACATCTATCGGAATCTCACCGCTGAAATCGCCGCTGCTGTCCGATGCAAAGGAAGCCACCTGTACCTCTCCACTGCTACAGCAACCCGATGCCTGCGACTCCGAAACAAATCCATCAAACGTAAACAAGAATCCAAACGTGCCCAAGAACATCAAGGCAACCATGAATTGTCCGATGGTGTTCCGGTTTCTGTAAAAAACGTTAATCATCATCTTTTCCTTTCCCCGCGAGGGGTGTTTGTAAAATATCAAAAGATACAAAAAATGTCAAGCGTATAAATCTTGACCTGTTTTATCTGTGCAAGAACAACTTGACAGCGAGACTGTTCCAACCGAGCGGTGGGATATAATAGGCTCTGTTCAAACGGGTTTCAGCATCAAAATCCAAAACGAGTCCGCCATCTTCAATATCCACCGAACTTTGAGAAGTTGGGATATTAACAGTTCTTTCTACCGTTATATCTTTCGTCAAGGTTTCTCCCAGTTCTCTGTCAGCGACTGCCTCATTTTCGTCTTTGAACTGCGCGGTGATGGATAGTGTGTCAGGCGAAGTGCGAGCAATCTCAATGAAGTCTAACGGCGTGCCTCTCCCGCGCGGTTGCATCCGATAGGGTGTACCGATAGGGGTCTCTGTTCGCGTCAATTGATAGAGTTCAAACTGCCTATCACTGTTTTCATTGCTACCCATGTCTGAATATCCCCGAGACCTGGATGTCACGCCTCGTTCTGTTAGCATCAGATGCGTGGCTTTGTGCGTTTTGAGAAATCCGAGTGCTTCGCGTGCGTCTTGTGCGCTGAAGACGTGTCGGTAATAGAGGTGTATCCAGTGCGGGAGAAAATGGTCGGAGTCAACAACAGTGTT
This sequence comes from Candidatus Poribacteria bacterium, assembly GCA_009845545.1. Taxonomy (GTDB): domain Bacteria; phylum Poribacteria; class WGA-4E; order WGA-4E; family WGA-3G; genus WGA-3G. The sequence continues at coordinate 3,574 of VXZK01000340.1, read as the reverse complement.
AACTCTACCGAGAATATTGAGTTGTGTGCCATAGTCCCAATTTGCTGCGATCACGGATTCTTTGGGAAGCGTATCGTGCATCCATTTAAACACCTCTGTCCTGCTGTTTTGTCCTGGAATAGGTGGGCGCATGCGGGCGGCAGCGTAAATCGACTTGGTGGCATGTCCACCGATCGGTGTCCAAAAAAGAATGAGGACCAACACGATAACAGCAAAGATGCCGGTTGCAAGTTTTTCCTTAACACGTGGATACAAGATTTCAGCATCTTTGAGCCTTTGTATGAGGTGCACAGGAGAGAAATAGAGGAACCACGCCGTGCCGTAAGCGAGTGGCAGCCCGATAAAGAAATCGTGCCGTTTACCACCCCGCGAGAGTCCCACCCATAACAGAAACCATGCCAGCGTCGCGAGTGTTATCAATTCGTTTTCTCCGCTCTCTTTTCGGAGGCAAACGATAGCCAAAGATAGGACTGTCAGCCCCAACGAAACGAGAAAAATAGTGTTGCACGTATCCGATCCAATCCACCCATTGACCTGTGTGCGAAAGAAGGTTGTACCGACAAACAGCGCAAGTGAGATGACCAGCGGGAGGCTCCACCATTTCCACAGGTAAAGACTGGCAGCGATCAATCCGAGGCTGCCTAAAACGAACACGGCACCGTATCGCCCTACCCAATATCTGAAATTCGGATCGCCCAATTCGCCTATGCTCTGCATGAGTTGGCTTTCACGGAACGGGTACGCCGTTTCGGCAAAGGTGCCGGACTGCATGAAGATATATCCGACTCCCGCGGCGATACCGAGCAGTGTCAACCCCCACGCCAGTTTTCGGGGATGTGGACGGAGTTGCTCAACGTGTTTGAGGAGCAAATATCTTCCCCCGCGCAGGGCAAAGACTGTCAAGGGTGGAAGCAGCATCAGGGCGGCGACATGCGTTGAGAAACCGTGTCCGCTTCGATAGGCAGGACTGATGAGATAGAGCCACGGGACAAACATTAGTATCCAAAGGAGATATTCCTTAAGGTGCTGTTCTGGGTCCGTGCTACAAAACTTATAGAGTTCCACTGCAACAATCATCAGGACGAAAAACCCGAAACCTTCCCAACTCAGTCCACCCAAGAAAACGGTAAACCCAGCGAGTACGGTGGCGAACCATCTACGCCGTCCAGGTTCCATCTGTTCCTTCCATAAATAACTAATGACAGCAAGGACACCGAGCATCCAACACCACGCATCCCTGTCTCCAAAACCCGCGGCACTGCGTTCCATACTCCCCGGCAGCGTTGCCAGCAGGAGCGTAACAATTGCGGCGAAAACAACTCCATAGACGCGGGCAAGGAAGAAACACAACACACCGAGTCCAATTGTGAAACACATAGTGCCGATGTAAACTTGGATGTGATAAAGTGTGAGCTTCGGAGATACCCAACCGATGGCTTTATAGGTATAGGCGATGGCATAGGCGTAGAGTGGAAATATCTGTCCGTTATCTCTACCGTGTGGCAGCCAGCGGTGCATATCGCGTGCGGGAAGGGATCCTTGTTCAGCAATCTCTTGTGCCTGTCCAGCGAAAAGATACGCATCGTTAGAGGTGAACTGCCCATCCGGGAGTCTGTTTACGCCTTGGACGCGTATCCAACAGGCAAGTAGCACAATAGCGCATAAAAGAATTTTTTGGTAAAAGTTCATTGTGTAAAGAGAGGCCTTCCTATGTTTTTGTTAAGCCAAGTTGCTCTGCAACCGCCAACTCAATCAACTGCCAAATTTTCAGATGATCTTTGCGGGTGCGAGGCTCTGACTGCGTTGTTATTAGATGTGGCAGCGGTATCAGCTCCGGGTTTAGAAAGGGCTGTAAGGCGAAAGTCCACTTCATAGTGAAGTTTGCATTTTCCTCTGTCCCCGCACCCGAGCATCCTGCTTTATGAAGGTACATGTCTATCCTACTCGCCACATCCAAACACCACTGACATAAGGCAAGGTCTGCTTTTGTCTGAAATTGAAGTATAGGATAACCCTCAAGGCTTCGAACGAACCTTACACTGTTGATAAAAGGTAACTGCTGCACTGCATGTTGCAAACACTTCACCGCTGCCTCCGGTGTGCCAATTACAGAATCAAGTTCATCCGCATCTGTTATCAAATCTCTTATGGACGCAATCAATTGTTTCCATATCTGCAAACGTCGCTCCACTTCCGGTTGAAAGACAAAGATCTGAACAAAGACATTCACAATGACGATGGGCACGCTGGAGCGAAAAAGTGCGTCTGCGTCTAACTGATGGTAGCGTTTGCGGATAGCATCGGCAGAAGCTCCTTTGTCTTTATGCTCATGATTCACTGCTTGTATTGTGATGGTATTATCTAATAGTCCCAACAAACCAACAAGGAACTTCAAGGTATTGCACGGGTTGCCTGTTGGTATCATACTAATCCATCCACCGTATGGATTCCATTTTCCTTGTTTTGGATGTCCACTGCAAGAAGAGAACGTTTGGATGTCGGACGATTGATTCAGCAAGGCGACAAGCGAACGGATTTCCGGGTCAATAGTGATTAACGGCGGATGCTTGTCTCGGATAGGGGTATGGCTTAATGTCATCAGTGCTTTGGACGGCAATTTCTCACCATAGTTCTTCCTGACAGGTCGCTGCACTGTTGTATTTTTTTTATGCTGAACAGCCATGTTAGAAGCAATACGGTATACCCAGGTTTGGAAAGGGTGTTGAAATGTATAATCGGGCAAAGCATTAAACACTTTCTCCAATATTTGGGATTCTAAGACTTTTACGTCGTTTCCACTACCCTGCATGCCCCGCTTCTCAAGCACGGCCTGTATCCCCAATTTTGCCCGATTTTTTAGCAATTTTATTGCTTGGTTATTGCCTTTTATCGCAGCTATTATCAGTTTTTCATCCGAAATCTTTGACATCGCAAAATCCTCCAAAAGACCGCCCTGAATGAGATAAGTAAACGTTTTTCAGGAATAATAGGCGATTAGTTCTCTAATCGTTTTAGAGAACTATAGTGAAACCTAAAAATAAAGAGACACTTTACCTCCCCCCGGTAGGTTCGGTTTCCTAACCGAACCGATGTGGAGTGTCCTGTTAATTCTAATGTTTACTATAATCAGCCTTTTCTTGAGTCGGAAGTTGTTATTTATCACAAGCCCCCTGACAAGGAGCAGCCCCATTTCCTTGCACACACCAACTCTTACAATAGTTAGCACATACTGCCACATCAACAGAACAGTTTGGATTACTTGATGGGCAAGCACGCGATCCGCTGCCGCCACAAGCAGTACTACTACCACAAATACACGGACCATCAGGACCAAGGCAGTTACAACCAGAACTGACGCTTGAGAGGATAGTGTTATCCTCTCCTCCGCAACAACCATCGGTGGTTTCCACATCCATGGGAATATCACTCCCAAAATCCCCGCTGCTGTCCGAGGCAAAAGAGGTTACCGCTGCTCCGCCACCACCACAACAACCTGATGCCTGCGACTCTGCGATAAATCCATCATAGGTAAACAAGAATCCGAATGTGCCCAAGAATATCAGCGCAATCATGA
>VXZK01000299.1:4782-10752 GCA_009845545.1 Candidatus Poribacteria bacterium | reverse complement strand
GCCACATTACACAACTTAAGTCAACTATTTTCATAGTTTTGCGTAAGTCCTATAAATGACACTATATCGGGAGAACAAATTCCGTCTCTGGTTTACAAGAACTTTTGGTTTATCTGACAACAATATAGGGCGGATGCTTACATCCGCCCTTCACGATCTCATATCTGACGAAAGATCGTCCTACAACGCATGGTCTTCCGGACGGACACCTTTTGTAAAAGTGCCGAAACCGAAGAACGTCGGTGTATAATCGCCGACATAATCGACAACGCTTTTATCAGGGATTGCGTCTTCCATCCCCATACACCAATAGCAGCCGTTGACAAGAAGACGGCGGAGCCCTTCACTCTCCAAATCGACAGAGGCACCCATCGTCGTGTTAAGGACACGTGAGGTGTTCCCTTCATCGCCGGTATAGGTTTTAATCCACACCATCGGCATTGTGACGGTATCCGATTTTGGTGCATCTGTCGGTTCCATACCGACCAGTACCTGTCCGTGGACAAGCACCTGTGAATCGCCAGTCAAGTCATTAATGCCATAGACATCGGACGGTCCCCAAACATCATCAACGCCTTTGAGAATCGGATGATCTTGCATCGCCTCGTCAATCACACCGCGCGCGCTCTCTTTACCGTGATGTCCGTGGTGGTTGACCCATGTCTCACCCAGCACTTGTCTGCCGTAGCCGCCTTCAAAATCTTTGCTGTTAAAACTATACTTTGCATACGGACTCTCAAGATCGCGGCTATAACTGAAAGCGTGTGTTGCTGTCCGAAGTCCGATGACAGGCTTACCAGCATTCGTATAGTCAACGACATACTTCATCTGTTCATCGGGCAGTTCGCGGAAACGTGTGAACAACACCAACATATCCGCTGATTCTAAGTTGTGAAGTCCCGGGATATTGGTTTGCACTTCTGGATCAATTTCACCTGTTTCAGGATTAACCGCAAACAGCACCGTGCATGTAAACCCGTGGTGTGTAGCTAACACCTTCCCCAACATCGGTAACGCCTCTTCAGAGCGATATTCTTCATCACCACTGACGAGCACAATATGCTTGCCCTTTCCGGGACCTTCGTTTCCTTCGTAAACAACCCATTCGTTATTCATCAAAAATTTTACTCCATCCATAAAATAAGATTTTGCGTTAATATAACACATTTTCCTGGGAAAGTCACGTTGAATCTGTTTACAGAAAACCGATGTTCTGTACGCAGAACGAAAAAACTTTGACAAATATCCCAAATTACCATAAAATTAATAGACAGGTTTAATAACACTACCCAGAACAAACCGGCAATTTGCAGGAGAATTCGTCCATGCACTTAACGCCTCAGCAGCGAAACCATTATAAAGAACAAGGCTTCATGGTAATTCCTGAACTTTTTGAAACAGCCACAGTAACGTTGATGCGCGAGCATTATATGAAACGCCGTGCAGAAGGTCCGAAACCCGGTGACTCCGGTGGTACAACCGATCACGCCGATGACCCCAATCATCAATTCCCGCGCATGATTAATATGCACAACTGGGATGAACTCACCGAAGAGTGGGCAGCGGATACAAATTTGCTTACCATCACTGAACAACTGATTGATGATACACCGGTCCTGTTACAAACGATGCTCTATTTCAAACCGCCCGGTGCGCGAGGTCAGGCTCTACACCAAGATGAACAGTATATCACTATAGATCCACTTATCGGCGTTTGGGTAGCATTGGATACATCGGACGAAGCTGTTGGACGTATGGTACTTATCCCACGTTCCCATCAACATGGATTGCTCTCTGTCGAAGCGGCGAACACCGCTATATCGTTTACAAACGCCCAAGCTGTCAAACCTGAGAACGCTGAAGAGTTGGGAATTGACATGTCGCCTGGTGATGCGCTTTTCTTTCATGGTAAGGTGATTCACGGTTCCTATATGAATCAGACGCACGACCGGTGGCGGCGGAGTTTTATATGCCATTACATGGGCGAAAATTCACAACGGTTTGAGCCAACCGAAGGCACACACGTCTCCCATTTGAAAAAATAGTTTGATGACACGCGAACCCTAAACTATTTATAGCACATAGAAGTGTACAGTATTACTCAATAGAAAAATTGGAGGATCTGGATTGTTAAAAGTATCTAAGTTTGGCGGGAGTTCCCTCGCGTCAGCAGCGCAAGTGAGCCAAGTTTGTGACATCATTACTGCTGATCCGAACCGCCGCCTCATCGTCGTCTCTGCACCCGGAAAACGACACAGCCAAGACATCAAAGTGACGGACCTGCTCATCGCAGCGGCATCGCAACGCCTCGCTGGAAAACTCGGTGCTTCGGAATGTGCTGAAGCCATTGAACGTTACCGTAGCATCGCTTCTGAATTGGGACTTCCCGCTGAGGTCATTGAACCGATTGCCCGCGACTTAACAGAGCGCATGCAAAACAGTACAACCGATGCGGATCTCTATATGGACACAATGAAAGCAGGTGGCGAAGATAACTGCGCACGTCTCATTGCGCAAGTCTTAGAGGCACGGGGTATAGACGCACACTACGTAAATCCGAAGGACGCAGGCTTACTGCTCTCTGACGAACCCGGCAATGCGCAAGCCCTCCCTGAGGCATACAACCGTCTGCGCGATCTACACGAACGTCCAGGGATCACTATCTTCCCCGGTTTCTTCGGGTACTCAAAACAGGGTAACATCGTCACTTTCTCGCGCGGCGGTTCAGACATTACAGGTGCGATTCTTGCGAGTGCCGTTCGAGCGGAGGTGTATGAGAATTTTACGGATGTGGATTCCGTGTTTGCGGCGAATCCGTCTATTGTTAAGGACCCAGCACCGATTGCCGAGTTAACCTACCGTGAAATGCGGGAACTCTCTTACGCTGGATTCTCCGTGTTTCACGATGAGGCACTTGAACCGGTCTATCGGGCACAGGTACCGGTCAACATCCGAAACACCAATAATCCAGACGGAGTTGGCACCTTGATTGTGCCAAGCCGTCAGTCAACAGATACTCCGGTTATCGGTATCGCTGCAATGGAGGGCGTTTGCTGTATCTACCTTAGCAAATATCTAATGAACCGTCAGATTGGATTCGGGCGGCGATTGTTGCAGATTTTAGAAGCTGAAGAAATCTCTTTTGAACATATCCCGTCCGGCATAGACAATATGTCAGTGATTATCCGTGAAGAAAATCTATCAGCAAAAAAAGAAAACCGCGTCATCGAACAGATTCGGCAGATCCTTGCGCCAGAAGATATTTCCGTCGAACGCGGACTTGCCCTGATCATGGTTGTTGGTGAAGGGATGCGCCACACGGTTGGTGTCGCCTCGCGTGCCACGAGCGCGTTAGCCGGATCAGAAGTCAACATTGAAATGATTAATCAAGGTTCCAACGAAGTCAGTATGATGTTCGGCATAAAATCCGAAGACATGGAAACTGCTGTTCAAGCACTCTACGTAGAATTTTTTGATTCTTAAAAGAACGCGAGCCGGAAACTATTAGGCAGGCGCAGAAAAGAAAAGTCCCTCGTTAAAACAGTTTGTTTTTCCGAGTTTCCCTAATTAGCACCGATGTTATTGATATGCATCGCAAACCTGTTTGTGACAGGGGTCCCCACCCGTTACTGGGAAGGGGAGAAAAAACGGAGCGAAAACTTAATCGTAAAAAAAATGGAAATAACCGTTCAACCGAAAGAATTGGCAGCCGGAAAACTGACAGATGCACATGTGGAGCAGGCCGTTCAGGCACTCCGAACGGATGGCTATGTTATTTTAGAAAATGTCATCAATCATGAACATTTGGATATCCTGCGTGAACGGATGGATGCCGACTCGCAAGTCCTAATTAATGCGGGCAAATGGGGCGGTGCGGGCAGACTGAAAGGGCATCTCCAACAGGGCCCGCCACCTTACGCGCCTTACATTTTTAGAGACGTTGTCGCGAATCCTTATGTTGTGCAAGTGACGCAGGAGTTACTGGGTCCAGGACTTTATAATAACTTTTACAACGGGAACACGAACTGCCCCGGTAGTACAACACAACCGCTCCACAGAGATGGTGCCCACCTGTGGGCAGAAGAAAAAATAGCGCACCCGACAACAGAAGTTGTCGTTAATATTTCACCACAGGATACAACAGAAGAAAATGGGAGTGTAGAACTCTGGCCGGGTTCGCATCTTGATGTCAGTGGTTACGGAATAGAGGCAGAAGAGGAGGAAGCACGCCGTAAAATCTGTCCGCCTATCCGCGGAAATGCGAAGAAAGGAAGTGCGCTGATTCGAGATATGCGGCTGTGGCACCGAGGTGTTCCGAACCGATCCGACGCGCCACGCCACATGATAGCAATGATCCATCGGGTCAGTTGGCTGAAATCCTATCGGCGACTGAAGTATAAAATTGGGTGTGAAGATGCTTTTGAAAACAGCGATCTCGACCATAACGCAGCGTTTATTGACTTCGCGAAGAAAAAAATAAATGCATACGATTATCTCTTCAATCCGAGGTTCTAAATGCTCGCAGTGCCCGTAGGGGCGAGGTCACCTCGCCCTTACGGAGTTCAGTACGGAGGTTACTATGAGTGACCAAAGCAATTGGCTCCCGGCGGAGCCTGACCTTGAAACGGTTTGCAAAACCTATAGCGATCCGATTTATGCCCTCTCCCAAGCCGAAGTGCCCGCTATCATTCTCCGAAATGCCTATTCACCGTCTCAATGCCACGGGCTCATCAATCGGTTCACAAATATGGGCTTGATGCGTGATGAAACGGACATCAATTCCGCTGATAAACGCACTCGAATCGACATCGGTACCAGTCTCGGTAATCGTGGCGGCAATAAGACAAAATTCTTGGCACACGCGAAAGCAACAGAACATCTTTTTAATTTCTTATTCGACGGATTTGATAACCCTGTTGACCTCATCTACACCTCGCTCACCGCGCTTTCGCCCGGTAAAGCGGTAAAGGTTGCGCGTGAACCTGATGGTGGACGCTACGGTCCTGCGATTTTCCGCGTCCATTACGAAACGCACAGCTACAAGCCTCATATCGATCATGTCAAATACCGCGAGCAGCGCACCGACTATGCCGTCTATCGCTTTGAACACCAGTTTGCAGGCGTACTGTGCGTCCAAAACGCCGACGAAAACGGGAAAGGCACACAAGCGATTCTGCATCGATGTCTCTGGTCCGAAGAAATTCAACCGTACATTGCTGAAGAAACGTTTGACCAATACGCTGCTGACAACGGTATAGAGAACTATCAGGTCGATTTACAGCAGGGCGATCTTTACTTTTTCAACACCCGCTGTATCCATGAAGTCCCCCCCGTTCAAGGCACACGCGCGCGAATCGTTTTGGCGGTTTTTATCGGATATGCCCCAGATGATAATGAGATATATGTCTGGTCATGAATCAACTTGATGCGACACAATTTTTCGCGGTATACTTAGAAAAATTGCCTAAAATTCGTAAGCGACATACCACAGAAGCCAGCCAAAGGAGAAATTTGACGCATAATGAAAAAAATAACATTATTTTCTGTCTTTTTGACACTCCTCATTATTTTAAACGTGTATCTACCAAATAGTTTTGCCCAAGCCCCCTCGCTATTCAGTCTACCTGAAGGTGCCAAAGCACGACTCGGTAAAGGGTGGATAAATGACCTACAGTATTCGTCAGATGGCACACGCTTAGCGGTCGCAACCTCTATCGGTGTTTGGCTCTATGACACACAGACTTATCAGGAAGTCGCCCTACTCACAGAACACACCCGCGGTGTTAATAGTGTCGCGTTTAGTCCCAATAGCGGAACGCTTGCAAGTGGCGGTAGGGACGGCAACATTGACCTATGGAATGCTACCACAGGCGAGCATCAGCAAACGCTGCGCGGACATACCGATACCGTTTATAACATCGCCTTCAATGCCAGCGGAGATACACTCGCAAGTGCCAGTGCTGACACCAC
>VXZK01000299.1:0-4772 GCA_009845545.1 Candidatus Poribacteria bacterium | reverse complement strand
ACATCGCCTTCAATGCCAGCGGAGATACACTCGCAAGTGCCAGTGCTGACACCACTATTATTCTATGGAACGTCGCATCCGGTGAACAACAACAAACGCTGCGCGGACATACTGATGCCGTTTACGACATCGCCTTCAATGCCAGCGGAGATACACTCGCAAGTGCCAGTGCTGACACCACTATTATTCTATGGAACGTCGCATCCGGTGAGCCACAGCGGACATTACCCGGCCATACGGATGCTGTCTATACTGTCGCTTTCAACCCAAATGGAGGGAACCTTGTGAGTGGCGGTAGAGATGGCACCATCCGTTTATGGCATACGACTTTCAGTGTGACCCAGCGGACGTTACCTGGGCACACTGGCGCTATCTTAAGTGTTGCGTTCGGGGCAAATGGTGCGACAATCGCGAGTGGGAGCGGTGATGGCACGATCCGCGTGTGGAATGCTGTATCCGGTCAGCACAATCTGACGCTTGAAGGGCATACGGGGGCGGTTCTGGGCATTGCGTACAGTCCCAGCGGTGGAACGCTTGCGAGTGCGAGTACGGATGGTACCATCCGCTTGTGGGATGCGGTTTTCGGCGGGCACAGGCAGACACTCACGGGGTACACGGATTATATGAATAGCGTTGCATTTCATACAACTGCCGGAACACTTGCAAGCGGTAGCGCGGACGGGACAGTGCATCTGTGGAACACAAACTCTGGCGTATCCACGCACACTTTGACCGGTCACACTGACTGGGTCGGGAGCGTTGCATTCAGTCCCGACGGTCAAATGTTGGCAAGTGGGAGTAACGACGGCACGGTCCGTCTATGGAATGTCGCATCCGGTGAACACCAGCAAACACTCACAGAACATGCGGATGCCGTCAGAAGTGTTACATTCAGCCCGGATGGTAGCATGCTCGCCAGTGCAAGTTTGGATGGTACTATTCGCCTATGGAACGCCGCCACAGGTGAACACCAGCAGACGCTGATAGGGCATACAGAGGGGGTACTGACCCTTGCGTTCAATCCAGATGGTGACACAATCGCAAGCGGCAGTACGGACGGCACCATCTACCTCTGGAACGCTGTATCCGGTCAGCACAAGCAAACACTGAGTGGACATACGGATTATGTCAGGGGCGTTGTGTTCAGCCCGAATGGGAGTACACTCGCAAGTGGTAGTGATGACGGCACCATCCGCCTATGGGGTACCGCTTTCGGCGAGCATCAGCGGACCTTAACTGGACACACAGGTTACGTCCTTAGCATGGCATACAGTTCAGATAGCGACACGCTGGTAAGCGCAAGTTTTGATGGCACGATCCGTCTATGGGACACTATCTCTGGTACGCACGTGCAAACGCTGAGAGGACATACAAACGGCGTTCTTGGTGTCACACTTAGTCCTGATGGAGAGACGCTCGCCAGCGCAAGTTTAGATGGCACAGTGCTCCTATGGAATTTCAGTCCACCAACGAATATGTACGCGACGGTGAGCGTTTCACCATCTCCAGTACAATCACCTGCTATCGGTGAGCAACTCGCATTTTCTCTCAGTATTGCAGACGGAAGCACCGTGGCAGGGTATCAGGCAACCGTACGGTTTGACCCGTCTGCGCTCCGTTTTCTCGAAAGTACGAATGGAGACTACCTACCGTCGGACGCGTACGTGATCCCTGCTCTCATTGCGGAGAACAGCGTAACGTTTGCCGCGACATCTCTCGGTGGAGAGACCAACGGTTCTGGCACGCTCACTAACGTTACATTCGAGGTTGTCACTCCCAAAGCGTCTACACTAACCTTATCCGACGTACGTCTCACTGACAGTGCTGGTAGGATTTCATACGCGCGCGTTAAAAGTGGGCAAGTAACGGAACCGATGCTGCTCACAGGAGATCTCAATGGCGATGGGGTCGTGAACGTCCAAGATTTGGCACTTGTCGCCGCAAACTTTTCACAGACAGGTGAAAATTTAGCGGATGTCAACGGAGATGAAATCGTTGATATTGTCGATCTCACGCTGGTAGCAGGCGCAATAATGGATGCCGCAGGCGCGCCAGCAGCGTGGAGACGAGACGCGAAAATTGCTTTCACAAGAACAGATGTCCAACGATGGTTACGTGATGCCCAACAAATCACACGAACAGATCCCATTTTCCAGCGCGGTATTTATATGCTTCAACAACTCCTTGCCGCATTAACTCCGAATGAGACAGCACTTCTGCCCAACTACCCAAACCCCTTTAATCCAGAAACATGGATACCGTATCAACTCGCCGCACCTGCGGATGTGACATTCACGATTTATGCTGCAGATGGAAAAGTCGTGCGAACTTTGCGGATGGGACAGCAACGCGTGGGTACTTATCAGGAGCGGAGTCGCGCAGCGTATTGGGACGGCAATAACGAAATCGGGGAGCCCGTGGCGAGTGGTGTCTATTTCTATACGTTGACTGCAGGGAATTTCATAGCAACTCGGCAAATGGTGATTTTGAAATAGTATCAAATGACCATAGGATAGCGGGAGTGCTGATGTTCATTGGCTTCCCAGCAATCGTTTCTGAGTGGGTTGAGTTGAGTTCGCTGGCATTTTCATAGAATAACAGCACACCCTCTTTCGCCTTCATGGTTACAGGCAGTTCACTACCACTTACAGCAACGCCTCAGCCAATCCTGTAAAATCGCTCACCGTTACATCGGGTTGGTACGCGGTATCCTCATACGGCAGTCGATAGCGATTGACAAACGCGCCCTTATATCCACATGCCCGTGCCCCCATGATGTCAAACGAATTCGCGGAGACCATGAGACACTCGTTGACTTCAAGCCCTAACTGCCCTGCTGCGGCACGATAGACTGCTGGATGCGGTTTAAACGCGCCCACCGATGTAACGGAGATGACAGCGTCAAAATCCCATGTAACCCGTTCTTCAACAAGATAATCCAAAAACGCCGGGTCCCCGTTGGATAAAACGACCAACCGATACTGAGATTGCAGCCGTGAGAGCGCAGCCAAAACCTCTGGAAAAGAGGAAAGCTGCTGCCACCCCTGCATAAACGCCTTCACTGTATCGACCGAAGCCTCAATACTGTTACGTTTCAGCGTGTAGTGCAACGCGCGCCGCACCGTCTCCAGATAGCCGCTATGTCCGAGCATCATGATCGTATCCTGATACTGCTCAATCCGCTGTCGGTAACGCCACTGTGCCCAAAATTCGTCTGCTGATACATCAGCTGCAGCATGGACATCGAGTGATTCACCGATGAACGGCGTAAGACTGCCGCCCAAATCCAAAATCGTGCCGAACAGGTCAAAGGTGAGTGCTTTCGTCTCTGTGAAATTTGTCATAATATAAATAGTTGTCAGTTATCGGTTGTCAGTTAAAGAAGTCCGTAAAGTGTTCTAAAGTTGTGAATGCCCCAGTTTGGATAAAATCGCCCGACAAAACTATGGGCATACTTAGACGCAGAAAAGCCGTTGCTACCAGCAAGATAAGAGCCGGAATCTTGATAATCTCTATCTGGATGATTAGCCGGACGATCACTGCCAGCCTCTGCCCAGACGCTATACCAGCCATCAGAACCACTTTCTGCCTGAACTGATGCAGATGCCGAAAGTTCTGCCACAGAGTTATGATTGCTACGGTGCTCGCTAGCATCCGAGTCCGCATAGACATCAAACATCACTATCTCACCATTCTGCCAGTCAGGGTCACTGCCGCTCGCTAAGACAGTACCAATAACTACGGCAAAAGAAAGAAAAAGCGTTAAATATTTCATATTTAACGCCTATCTTAAATCTAAAAATTTATACGGATTTATCCCAGCATTATCCATATCAATCGCGGTGACACCTTCGGGGAGGACAGGAAACCTCTTCCCCGGATGCCTAATCGGTTTCGTCCCCAACGGTCCACTTGCACTTCTAATAAACTTGCGGACGGTCCCATCAGGCATCTTTATATCACCATACGTCACATACGCCGTATTCGGATACAGTGGGTAAACAAGACCACGTTTCATAACTGCCCCGCCCACATTATGATCCCCTTGATTCCATAACCTGATTAAGACACGGTCCATCAGTTCAAAATCACGCGACTGCTGTCCGTTGTATTTAATCCAGGTCGGGGTCATATCCTTGGGGTAGCCATCAGGCACTTCAGGATACGGACCAAAACCAAAGGGCGAAACAGGTACATCAGCGGATTCTTCCTCGGCAGAAACCATATTGTCTGGTAAGAACGCGTCCACCAGGTCAAGTATATCGGTCTCATTGGGGCTCGTCTCTGTTTCGTCAGAAATCGGGACTTCCTCGTTTTCTTCCGGCGTATCTACAAAGCCTGGACCCTCGAACGTTACAGCAATGGTCTGTGTTTTGTTCTCGCTTTCGCGCGACTCAACCGCAGGCAGGGTCGGTCTCAACTCGATTTCAGTGATATGTTGGATGTGCCAACTATACAGCAGGCTGCCCCCAACAACCAGTACAAAGAACGCAATCCCGACTTGAATGGCGCGACTTGAAAGAATATCACGGAGCATACATCACCTCCCAATTAGTATTCAGTATGGGGTGCAAATGGCGCGTCAGGAAGGACTTGACAATCTGTCCTTGTAAGGTGTTTCATCTAAAAGTCTCACAAAAGGTGCGCGGTGCATCGTAGTACGCTGAATTACACCTTGTGCAAGTGCTATAAATTATAGGATCAAAATGTGACTTTTGTCATAGTACCCCCGCCTAAAGGCAGGGGGCTTGTTAAGAAACAAACCCTATCGG
>VXZK01000294.1 GCA_009845545.1 Candidatus Poribacteria bacterium | reverse complement strand
TTTCAGGAGTATGGAATGAACCCGATTAAAGTTTTGCCAGTTTATTCTCGACTTTCTCAATCTGATCCGATTGCGGGTATACCAACAGGACTTTCTTTACGAGAGCATCAAGTCAAAACGTTTGATGCAATTCGCGATCCTGATGTTGACGTTGTCTTCAACACGGCAATGACCGGTGATGGAAAGAGCCTTGCCGCCTATCTACCAGCATTAGTTGACAATCGCCGTATTTTGGCAATGTATCCGACGAATGAGTTAATCCTCGACCAACGTAAACAAATAAAATCTTATTGTAGTCAGTTTAATAGTAAGATTACGCCGGAGTGTATGTTCAGTGAACATTTATATGAGTTACGGGCGGAATTGGAGTTGGGCAGTCAAGCAAAAGCAATAAAGTTTTTAGCGGGAGGACATGAGGTTTTGCTCACGAATCCTGATATTTTCAACCTCATCGCTAATTTCAAGTACATGAGTGAGCACCAAAACCCTGATCGACTATTACAGATCCTCTTGAATTGTTATGATGTATTTCTGTTTGACGAATTTCATATCTACGACGTTTCACAGGTAATTTCTGTTCTGACTGCAATGTTGTACATCATTGAACAAACACGAGGGACACGCAACCAGAAGAAATTTGTCTTTCTCTCGGCTACACCAAACCCGCTGCTGTTAGAATGTTTGAAGCAATCAGGGCTGCGGTACAAAATCATTGATGGCGACTATCATGTTGAAAATGCTGATGAGCAAAATTGGAATCAGATTTGCCAACCTTTTACACTTCACTTCCATAGTGTTGGTAGACAGACTGAAGCATGGATTCAAAGCCATTATCAAGAGATAGTGAATTGGTTTTCTGACAACCCAGATTCACGTGGAGCTATTATTGTCAATTCAGTAGCAACGGCAAAGCGTATCATAGCGTTTTTTAAAGAACGTGATTTCCCTTGGAGTTTTGGCGAAATTACTGGGATAACTGGCAAATTAGAAAGAGAATCCGCGCGTAAGGCGAAATTGATTGTGGGGACATCTACGGTTGATGTTGGCATTGATTTTGAAATTAACTATCTCATTTTTGAAGCATTGGATTCCGGTTCATGGGTTCAACGCCTTGGGCGACTTGGAAGGCACAAAGGATATAAACAAGATGATGGAAAGAAAGTTGCATTTACCAAATTTGTAGCGTACTCCTTACTCCCGAAGTATGTAGCCGAGCGGACAGAAACAGCTGATATTCCTGAGGTAATCAATAAAGCTTCGTTGATAGAGTCCATGCAAAACGAGGAAAAGAATAAACGTCTCTTCTCACCAACCAACGATTTTCGGAACTATCAACGTTCATGGGGATGGCTACATCCTGCCCATGTTATTAATACATTGGGGCACCCTCGGTTGCGTGATAATTACGCGTTACTACGCGAACAACTGACAGAAACCTATAAGGATGTCTTTAAGGTGGACATCAGTGAGCGGGTGAAGTGGTATTATAAAATTACACAAGATCAACCTGAAATCATTGAAAACTCTGTGACTCAGTTTCGCGGGGAAACGCCCTTCACGTGTGGCATCCTTGACGAAACCGATGGAGAAATTAAAACCTACGATTTACTATGGGTTCTCAGGAATGCTGATACCGAATGGATAAACAAGTATGATTTCATGCAAACCGTTGAAGCACGTGATATTCAAACCCATAAGTATAGGTATGTTGATGTCCATTTGCGGTTGCTAAAATATCGCCCTGAACCTGAGCGACTGAGGCTCCGCTACAATAAGGCAATTTTGAGCGGATTTGATGCAGACGCATATTGCCGGGTAAAGGTACGTCAAGGCTTTCAGATTGATAGCAGTTTCCAAGACATTAACAAGATTAATCGTTTACTCAAGCACAAGAAACTCTTGTGTCTCATCCGTAAGGAGCCGACAGATGAACTGAGAGCGCGTTTGCGCTTGCCTCCACTTTTTGGTATTTCTCCTTTAGTTGACTCCGAAGGAAATCCACTGAGCATTATCTTTTTTAAAGACGCGCTCATGTTACAATCACTACCTTATATTTGGGCAGGGGAGGAATAAGAATGGTTGAACAACTCGAGATGTTTAGTCAATTAGACGACAGCGAGGAGAACCGCGAAGTGATACCTATTCCTATGCAACTCGCTCAGTTGATGGATCTAGAGGACGATGAGGCTGAAGTCGAAGAAATTTTCGCTCATATCGCACTGCTGAAAAGGGCAATTCCCGCTGATGATCATGTTTTGCAAGACTATGTTGAAGTTGTGGGGCCCCGAATGCAGAAAGAATACACGCTGCGATCGGCAAAAGGGAGTTCCGTTGAAAAATACGCGCGCAATGACGACCAAAGTATGCTGGCGCATATCCTGAACGGAGTTTTTCCAACCTTGCAGATTGTAAGGGAATCTGAAACGGATTTGAGTCCTATTGAAAAACAGCTCTATCTTATTGCTTATACGCTTCATGATTTGGACAAGTTGGTAAATGTCCAAGGGTTGAGTGTAGCAGAGGATAAAAAGAAAAGTGAGTTTTATGGCTATTTGGATGATTGGGTAGAACGGTTACATTTAGACAAGTTTTGCCCTGAATACGATGAATACCGCGAGGATGTTGGCTATTTAATCCTGAATACGCAAGTGAAATATGGCGCTGATCTCAATCCACAAAATTTTGATCGACAACTTCCGACTGACCGTCACGAGTTTCTAAAAGATATGTGCCGGTGTTCAGATCTCATCGCCTATTTCATGAAAAATCCGGCGAGTTTTTTGGAAAGACAGGACATTCGAGACTCCCTTACTCTCTTAAGTAGAGGAAAACTTGTATTTTCATATCACAAGGTTTCCGAGAACCGAGGGATGTTGACCAACGTCATCAATAATGCTGTACTTGCGGAGATGCGTGGCAATTTAGGTTGGAAACCGTTCCTATTTTTTCCTACCGGTGTGACATATCTGCAAAATCGGGATTCGCAAGATAGTACACTTCCTATTGGAGAGGAAATTGCTGAAGTTGTTGTTGAAAAACTCACGGAGTACTGTACTTCGCGGCTGCGACAGAATTTGAACGGGTTTACACGCGGTGGAAAAGGTTTCAAATACGCAGACTATTATGATGCTTTCTTTGAACCGCACGAAATGTTGGAATTAATCCAAAAGGGCTGTTTTAAGATTCTCCGGCAGGATAAAGCACCTTCTGCGGGGAAGCGATTGTCAAAACTCCAGCAACTTCAGACGGAGGGTAAGATTCCTGAAGATATTTCACTGGATTTTGAAGACGATCTCCGCGTAGATCAATTGGCGGAGTATCTCGTTGAGGTGGAAAAACTGATTGGTGGATTCGCTTCGCGAGAAACTGTGGCAAACGAGATACTTTCTTATCTGGGGATGAGTAACTTGCGAGAAACTTTTACATCTATCCCAAGTCAAGGGGGAGTGCCCTTACCTTGGTATTTTATCGCGGGCAAGTACCTGTTACAGAATCGCGGGAAAGATGAAAATGACATGCGAGATCTGTTTGAAGAAATAGCTGGAAATGTTACTAAGGTATTCGCTGAAACTATCCGGAATCAACCACGATCCGATAGTTTCGCTACCCTGCGTGATTACGTCAAGCAGACGGTTGATATTAACGGGCATCAGAACCTTCACCAAAACTTCCAAGCTGAACTCACCCGGTACACCAACACAAAGAAAATTGGAAGGGGGGCTGACAAAGGATGTTCGCTTTGCTCATCGGCTTTTCAAACACAGGAATCTAGTGAAACAGACGTGATCTTTGCCCCGCAAGTTTTTAGTCACAAAACCCCTATTAATTCTGGTCGAGTGAAGCGAGGTATTTGTCAACTGTGCAAGCTGGAAATGATGCTCCGTCAAATTCTAATTCGATCGAGATGGAACCTCATCGGCGCGGGCTATGAGAGTGTCAAGATTAAGTGGATCTATCTCTACCCGAGCTACTTCTTTACACCAGAGACATCGGGAGTTATCGGTAAAGCCTATCAGAACCTAAAATCCTTAAATTTCTTTGATATTCGGAAGAAGTTCCACAAAGGTAAGGCTGCAACAGATTTAATAGGACTTGATGAATTCATCATTGACACCGAAATTCCTGGTACAGAAAAGGAAAATTTGCTCAAGATGGATTTTAGTACAAATGACTTAGCAACGTTCTATTTCTGTGGCATTCCAACGCTGGGTACAAGACCAACGGACACAGAATCTTGGGCGATGCCCACGCTTCTCGGACTCCTCTCGACACTCGCTTTCAACGCAAAAGTTGTTGTGACGGAGTCACAGGTCCCGCTGTATCATAGCGCGGAAGAATTTAAGGAAACTGTGGTTATCAATGCCCCACATCCTTTTGTCACGCACATTTTACAAAAGGAGAGGCTCCGCATTGATGAAATAGAGAAAAGTTTGGAAAAACTCTCAGCTATCTACGACATCAACATTGATGCTTTTCGGGACGGTGCTAAGCCACAGTGGCAACATCTTAATAGTGTTGCAGGAAATATAGAGACAGATCCACTGTACGTATTTCACTATCTTGATGTGTTTCGTCGAAAGAATAAGTGGGATAGTTTTCCGAAACCTAAAGACGGGGATATATTCATCCCCGAACGTTATTTGCGATTCTATGAAACTCTTGGAGGTGACAAAATGAGTCTGATTGAAGGCATTGCACAACGGTGCTTCAATTTCTATAGCCCCGCAGATCGCCGTGTTCCGCATAGCGTGTTAAGGGTGGTTTCCTTAGTAGAAGGGGTCATAATTAACAGTGAATCAACAGTTAAGCAGCCTGATCTTAAGTGGCAAGCTCGCGGTGTGATTCAAGACCTGATGCGACGGATCAGAAATGGTGGGGCCCAAGGTTATTTCCGCTTATCTGAACAAGAGGAACTTAAAGCTATTGAGGCATTGGTGGACTACTTCTATGAGGAAGTCTTTAAGAACGACTGTGGAGAGCAACGGGCGATTTTACGCGCTCGGCGCAACCTTTTAAACTCTGGTATTAATGCTTGGTACCAAGTGAACTGGGAGCAATTCCGAAAAGAAAAAAATGAGGAGACAACTGATGTCAATAATTAAAATTCCCCAAACTATTGTTCCTGAAACGTGTTTCTTAGACACGATTCCCAAGGCACCCGAAGGGCGATACGCTCACATTGTCCTGATTCGAGAGACAGAATCTTATCCTGTATTCCAAACAGATGGTACGTTGAACATCGCCAACGTCAAAAGAGGGGTGCGGCAAACAATTCCATTAATTCGACTTGCCATGTTTAAACGGAAACAGACTTCTCCTGAACGGTTAACTGGCAGAGAACTTCTGAGGCGGAATGGTATCACACAAAATCAGGATGATAAATTGGAGCCAAAGTATTGTGACTACAATGAACACTTCTGCCAAAGTTGTCCAGATTGTGTTTATTATGGGTTTGCAATCGGGGACGCTGGTGCTGAAAAGTCAAAGGTTTATGTGGATACTGCTTACTCTGTCAGTGGTTATGATGAATCACATCAGCAGTTTTCGTTTAACGCCCTATTTGAGAAGGGAAATATGAGCCAAGACGGCAGGGTCAGATCTAGTTTTGGGGAGCAAGACCACATTGTCCTGCAGGTCTACTTCCCCTCTGTGATTACTGTCAAGGATGTAACATCCAATAGTTTCGCGTATGTGCTTAACAATCTGCTGCGGACAAAACGCTACGGTGCACAGACGACGCGAACAGGTAGGCTTGCGAATCATGTTGTTGGGATTGTGTTCGCTGATGGAGAGATTTTTTCCAATCTCAAATTAACCCAAGCAATTTACGACGAACTTTCCGAAAAGGAGCAATTAGAGATTATACCGTTGGAGCAAAAAGATGTTATCGCAAATGCCAAAGCTGCGATTCCACAACTCCTTTCAAAGGACGGCGTTATCTTCAACTATATTGAAGGTACGGAACTTGATGAGTTGATTAATTGCGTCACATCGGTAACAACGGACGCTGATAAACTTCAAAAGTTTCTTGAGGAAGCTAATGCAGAAACCTCTGATTATTCAGAACGCGTTATTCAAGGGTGATCCCAAACAAGCCTAAGGAGGCACTGATGCACGTCGTAAAATGCCAACTCGTTTTACACGATTCGCTCTATTATGCCACGCGTGAAATGGGGCGGCTCTATGAAACAGAAAAGGTCATACACAATTGGGCATTGACCTACGCATTAGGATTCATCCAGAAACCTTATTATTGTCCTAACAGTGTTCCAACGTATCAGGATGATCTTCAACCGATTAACGAGGCAGGCGTTTACGTTACGCCTGCCAAACCTATCCATTGTGATTACGTGATTAACACTTTTAAACTTGCTGATAACCGACACCGCGCATTTTCAACCCCCAATCGCACCAACAAACCTTCTTATGGAAAAGCGAAGGAACTTGCACCTGAGAGTAAATTTGAGTTTTACATTGTCGGTGAATTGCCCAATCGACTCCCAAAATGGATACGGTTAGGATTGTGGATGAGCAAGGCACGAGTTGAAGTAGAAGCGGTGGAACCGCACCTAAAACCAAAACGAGGGACTTTCACCTGCAAGCACCTTTTGAATCCAATTGACCTCTCAATTTTGCCAGAGTTATATGACCTTATTTCAATGCCACCGGTGAGTTTACTGCAAAACGCACGGTTTAACGGCGAATATGTTGAATTTGATGATGTTTGTTTGCCGACATCTATGGCTTACTTTGCTGGTGCTACGTAAGGAGAACCACTCATGCCTATCAGTACACACATCTCACTCATACCCGAAACCGATGTAACACTTCGTCCGACGATGGGACACTACGCACACGCCGCGTTTCTCGCTATCATACGGGAAAGCAACCCGGATCTTGCAGAGACACTCCATGCACAGTCTACACAAAAACCTTTTACCGTTTCGCCGCTCATTGCTGAAGCGAAAAAACGTAATAACCTACTTCACATCAGGGCAGGCACCGAGTGCAAACTCCGATTCACGTTCCTTGATGACGCGTTGTTTCAACACTTCGGGAAAGCCTTCTTGACACTAACGATGCCACCCATTCGCTTGGGAGAGGCTGTCTTTCAGGTGAGACAGATGGTCTCACACGCGACAGAGGCGCGAAGTTGGGGCAAAAGCGAAACCTACGCCGAACTCGTCCAATCCGCAAAGACCGATACCCGGATGAGTTTCCGTTTCTATTCACCGACCGCCTTCCGTAGGATGACTCCCCGCGGACAGAAGACCCGCAACGATGCTTATGTAGATCTCGTACGGTGCTACCAGAGTTGGGTTAACAAGTGGAACGCCTTCGCACCTATAAAACTTGATAAAACCGAAATCTTGGCATTCGTTACGGAGCATGGACAGGTGACCAGCGTCGCTGCTGAATCGAAGCGCCAACACTTTGGAAAGCATATTGAATCTGGGTGGGTCGGCACCTGTGCTTGCGTTTTCTATCCCGAAGATTCGCTTGACCCCGAGCTGCTCCGTGCAGTGAACTGTTTAGCAGATTTTGCGTTCTATTGCGGCACAGGCTACAAAACTACAATGGGCATGGGACAAACGCGACGGATCGATTAAAAGCGGATCTGAAGGAGGATACAACGATGTCAGAAACCTATATCCCACTTTCACAGATAAATACCTACGCCTTCTGTCCTCGGCGGTTTTACTATGAATCTGTTGAGGGGCATCAGGTTATCAACGACCATATTGAAGAAGGCAAAATCAAGCATGAGCAGGTCCACACAGCCGTGACCGATCGGAAAAAAGCAGACAAAACTGTCTCTCGCCGCCAATACCTTGCTTCCGATGCCCTTGGTGTCTCCGGCTACACCGATCTCGTTGAGGAGAAAGACGGCGTTCCTTATCCAGTTGAATTCAAAAAAGCGGGGATGGGGAACTGGTTGAACGATCAAGTGCAGCTCTGTTTGCAAGGTCTTCTCTTAGAGGAAAAGACCGGAATTTCGATTCCACACGGTTATATCTTCTACATCGGTTCTAAACGGCGACGAAAGGTGCCGTTTGATGCGGAACTCCGCCAGACAACGCGCCAATACGTAGCCGAAGCACGTTCGCTCTTAGATTCCCGAAAGATTCCGAAACCGATACACGATAATCGGTGCAACGGCTGCAGCGTCCGATCCATCTGCCTACCCGATGAAGTCGCCTATCTCCACGAGTTAGATGAACGCCCCAAACGCATCAAACCCGCACTCGGCATTGATAATGTGTTATATGTTGATGAGCCGGGGTGTGCAATTAAGAAGACAGGCGAACGGCTCCTCGTCGTGAAAGAAAACGAGGTCTTACGCGATATGCCGCTCATTCATCTGGGGCAAGTCGTTATTTCCGGCAACATCAATCTCACGACACCCGCGATGCAGGTGCTTTTACACGAGGGCATCCCTGTTGTGTTCCTGTCCGCCTATGGTCGGTATCACGGTGCATTGACACCGCAGGTCTCCCGAAATTCGCTCTTACGGTCTGCACAGCATAGGGTCGCAAATAACCCGGATGCTTGCCTGGAGTTATCAAAGGCATTTGTACACGGGAAGGTGGCGAATATGCGGACGATGCTCCAACGCCGGAAATGGCAGGCACCCGATGCCGAGAATCCAGTATTGGAGCCGTTGTTGGCTAACATTAAAGCGATGAAAGCGATGGAAAAACGCATTCACAAGGCGACAGAACTGCCAGAATTGTTGGGTATGGAAGGCAACGCTTCTGCCGCATATTTCGGTGCATTCAACTTTATGCTCAAATCTGAGATCGGTTTTGATTTCCAACGTCGAAGTCGTCGTCCACCCGCGGACGCAACGAACGCCTTGTTAAGTTTCGCCTATTCACTCCTAACAGCGGATCTCATGTCCGCAATTCAGACAGTCGGATTAGACCCTTACATCGGTTTCTTTCACCAACTCAAGTATGGCAAACCGTGCCTTGCCCTCGATTTGATGGAAGAATTCCGTCCTATTATCGCCGACTCTGTTGTGATTACGCTCATCAACAACCGGCGTATTAAGCCAGAGGACTTCACACAATCTCATGGCGGTTGGTATCTCAAAGAGCATCGTCGGAAGGTATTCTACGCAGCGTATGAAACGCGAAAAAATGAGACCATCACGCACCCCTTGTTTAAGTATAAACTCACATTTCGACGCGCGATAGAGTTACAAGTCCGTCTTTTAGCGAAATATCTAACCGGAGAAATTGATAAATATACACCGTTAACGATTCGATAGCACGGAAATCCACAAGCATGCGAGAAAAAAGAATGGAAGATTGGGGTTGGAAGAGTGAAAAAATAAGCAGTACTTCCATCCTTCCGTCCTTCCATTTTATTAAGTGTAATGGAAACCTTGAAGAGTGATTGTCCAATCTTCGATCCTTCCATCCTTTTACCGATATGGACTTTAGAAATGAGCGTTTTACGAGGAGTCGCTAAATGCATTACACAGTCGCTTACGATATTACTGATGACAAACGTCGAAACAAGGTTGCTAAGATTCTGAAGGATTTTGGGAGTCGTATCCAGTTTAGTGTCTTTGAGTGCAACACGGATCGCCGTGCCCTATTACGCTTGCAGAACCGATTGGAGAAGGTGATTGATCTCGGAGAGGATACGATTACATTTTACCATCTCTGTGGAGCCTGTGAAAAACAGATTAACCGGATAGGTGTAAAAAAAGGACTTGATAACCAATCGTATATAGTGTAGAATTATTGCTGTGGGCGAAAGCGGACCGAAAAACCCTTGACCCTCATAGAGAGGTGAAAACCCTTATGAACCGTGCTTTGATCCAATGCGTGATATATTTCTATTATCTCCGGGCGTCCCAAAATGCGTCGCGCGCGGAATTACTACCGCTGAAAGCCCGTACCGTAAGACCTCCGAAGGGGCGGACTTGAAATCAAAAGAACCTCGATTACGAGATTGAAACCCTTATGGCACTGGCACTGGCGTTGAAGGCGCAGTCGCTTGAAATCAAAAGAACCTCGATTACGAGATTGAAACTCTTAATGAGAGAGGCGATGCAACAATCGGAGACAAACACTTGAAATCAAAAGAACCTCGATTACGAGATTGAAACATTACAAAGTATTTCATAGGGTTCCTTTTTGTGTTGTGCTTGAAATCAAAAGAACCTCGATTACGAGATTGAAACAACTCTAAACGCAAGCTTAAACAATCCGATATGGAACTTGAAATCAAAAGAACCTCGATTACGAGATTGAAACCACAGCAGGGAGTGTGGGTGGGTCTTAAGCACTTGACTTGAAATCAAAAGAACCTCGATTACGAGATTGAAACTGACTTCAAGAAATCGGCACGGTTGTTCCGGTCTTTGACTTGAAATCAAAAGAACCTCGATTACGAGATTGAAACAAGAGTTACAACCAAGCCCGTAAATTCAAAAACAGGCTTGAAATCAAAAGAACCTCGATTACGAGATTGAAACTTCTCCATATACGCGTTGAACGCGGCTATCAAATCTACTTGAAATCAAAAGAACCTCGATTACGAGATTGAAACCATGAAGCTGTAGCTCCGTCAAATCAGGATTTAAACTTGAAATCAAAAGAACCTCGATTACGAGATTGAAACCGTCCAATGCTTCCCGCCAGACTTTGTGAGATGATACCCTTGAAATCAAAAGAACCTCGATTACGAGATTGAAACAATAAAAATGACGATATCACATCTCACGATCAAAACTAATAAACAAAAGAACATCGATTTCGACAAAGTAACAAAA
>VXZK01000168.1:9963-10904 GCA_009845545.1 Candidatus Poribacteria bacterium | reverse complement strand
CCTGGGTTTGGGTGAACAGTGCGATTAATGTAATATAAACTTTTAGAAATGGTATTACAAAGGGTTCATCTTGGTGTCGAATAGCTGCCCTGGGGACGGTCAACTATGCAGACCGTCTTAACCAATGGTTTCCGATAACTCATAATTATAACGCAAATCGAGATTTCCGAGTGGATGCTAAGATACGAAAACTCGTAAAACATAAGAGATTAGTAGACAGCATCTGCCTCGAAAATCTTTTCACCTACCACACGCGTTGACTCGCCGTCGGGGGAGACTTCCCTAAAAAAGCAGGAGCGATAGCCAACATGGCACGCTGCGACTTTTTGCTCAACCTTTATGAGTAGGGCATCGCCGTCGCAATCGACTGCGACAGATTCCACCGTCTGTGTATGCCCTGAAGTCTCCCCCTTGATCCACAATTTTTGGCGGGAACGGCTCCAGAAGCAGACACGCCCGGTTGATAGGGTTTGCTTGATTGCCTCAGCATTCATGTAACCTACCATCAGGATTTCGTTGTTTGTGCAATCTTGAATGACCGCGGCGACCAAGCCATCGCGGTCATATTTGAGTTCCGATAAAATCTTCATACAGCTTCTCCTTTTTAAAACAAAAAACCCTATGCTGCCGGGGGTCGGTGTGCATAAGGCTTCAACTGGACTTAGAAATGAAAAACGATGATTTTCAATATGTATTTCAGTTATCCGTTTAGGCGCACACTCCTCCGCAAGCGATTGGAATGCCACCAATGCCAATGGTCAACGATGCTATGCAAGTTGGAGTGTGAACGTACAAGTGTCATTTTTCTCACTTTTCAGTCAATATTCATTTCCAAAGACTAATATTAATAATACCACATCCAATTTGCATTGTCAAATTTTTTTGTTGGTATCCGGCGGACATTTCACAAAAAATTTGCAAAAAATGTTGCAATGTGATAT
>VXZK01000168.1:0-9953 GCA_009845545.1 Candidatus Poribacteria bacterium | reverse complement strand
GTATAGTATAATATAAACATCATAATTGAATAAACGAACGGTTCAGGTGCCGAAGTACGGAGAATAGGGAAGCGCGGTGAAAAACCGCCACGGCCCCGCCACTGTGAACGATCATAAATATCCACTGA
Source organism: Candidatus Poribacteria bacterium (assembly GCA_009845545.1). GTDB lineage: Bacteria > Poribacteria > WGA-4E > WGA-4E > WGA-3G > WGA-3G. The sequence goes on along the minus strand of VXZK01000168.1, from coordinate 9,825 downwards.
AAAAACCACTGTCAATTTATTGATGGGAAGGTTCAGCGGACTTTTGTAGTGCAAGTTTTGGCTTGCAAGCTACGCCAAAAGATCGGAAGTCAGGAGACCTGCCTGGATCGTGTTTCACGCATCTGCTTTCGCGGGAAAGCGGTGGAACAGCGCACAGCAGTATCCTGTTAGATTAAATATAGAAGCCCGGGTTCAGGTATGAAATCTTCGGACCCCATTGCAGGATCAGCGTATATGGAGTGTCGCCGCATCCCCTGTCTTTCCGTTGGAAGCAGGGGTTTCTTGTTTCATTACGGAGGTTTTAATGAACAAAGTTGTAGCGGCGCCGCTTGCAAGCGCATATAGAAAAGTTTCTCGGCGACATTTCTCATCCACACCGTGTTTCAAACGGCACGCATCCGTACTAATAGTCGTGCTATTTCTCACGCTCCTCATTAATCCAACCTTTGGACAAACAGAGGTTCAAGACCTTGCGGTTGTCATAAATGCCCTGACGCATCCGGATTTGGGTATCACTGCTTCACTTTCACTTATCGATTTAATGGAACCGAATGAAAGACGAGCCGTTGACAACGAAATACTCCATTTTAGGGACGAAGTGCTTCAGCGGAGGCGGGCAGTTGGTCTTACTATTCGAGGACATCTCGCGTATATTCCGACTTTTAATTTACCTGTTACGGGTGCTCCAAGTAACGGCGATAGCATCTTTATTGTCAACTTGGAGGACCGAGAGATTGTCGGCGAAATTCCGATTCAAGAGGGTGCGACCCCTCAGCAGGTCGCTGTTATCAACGATCAGAAACTGTACGTTACCTGTGCGGAAGCGCATGAGGTGCATGTCATTGACATTCCGAATCGCAATACGACGAAGATTCTCACCGGTTCCTTCAACAAACCGACGGGTATCACGCTTCTCAACGGCAAAGCCTACGTCTCGAATCCGGCATGGGAATGGGACCCAGAGGCAGGGAAGACCACCTATTACGATAGCAGGGTCACAGTGATTGATACGGAGACAGACATCATTCTGAAGTCAATACCCGTACCGATAAACGCAAGCGGAATCGTCAACGATGGAGAATCTACCATTATTGTCAAAACAACGGGTAATTACAATGACATTCTGGGGCATCTCGTTCTGATTGACGCGAATACCGATGAGGTTGTGGAAACGGTTAAACTCAAACTCACACCCGGTTCCTTCGCTCTCAATTCAGAAAAACAGTTGTTTATCCAAGGCAGTTGGCAAAAACCGGGTTTGCTCATCTATGATGTCGCAGCGCAAGACTGGATCCGGGACGAAGATGATACGATAGCCAACTTCAGTAACGATCCAGATGTCTCTGTCAGTGGTGGCTTGACTTTTGCCCCGGATGGAAGTCTCTATATCACGCAACCCGACTGGGGAGGCGGTGGACAGGATTACGTTCGCGTCATGGATGTCATGGATGCGTCTCTCCTGCAAACGTATCATGTTGGTCCTGGTGCCTCTATTCTTGGATTCGCACAAGTTATCTCGCGCCGCGAAGACCTAAACAACGATGGGATTGTCAATATCTCGGATCTGGTCATCGCGACCCGGTTTTTAGGTGATCAGGGACCTGGCATCATCGCCGATGTCAATGGAGACGAAGTCGTCAATATCCTTGACCTTGTGCTGATAGGGCAAGCCCTTTAACTTAGCGTTTGCGGGCGCGGTTTGATGAAGATGAAAAAAATTAATTCGGTAATCTCTTGGTGAAGCCCGGTGCGGTTAGAAACCGAACCTACCGGACCTGGGTACTGCCAAATTGACACCTATGGTACACCGCAAAACCGAACCTACCGGACCTGGGGACAATAATGACAGCGACAAAAAAAACAGCCTGGTGCATGCCACTGCTCATTTTCCTCATCAGTTGTGCCGCAACCCCGCAGGAAGAACCGTTTTCATGGAGAGTGACGTTCTTCTCTTTCGGGGCAAAGGTGCAATTCAGTCCAGAGGCACCGGTACAGCGTCTGAGTGCTTTTAACGCAAATGGCGTAAGGGTTGCACAACTTGATTTTCCGGTACCGCCTCGGCAGATAGAGTCGCTCTATTTTAAATGGCGTGAGGGGGAAACCTATAGATTTGAGGCGACTTTGTCCACAGGAAGTGTTGATACTGAAACGGTAACCGCCCCACACGTATACACACAAGGAAATTTAGAGATTGCTATTCCTTATGGTGCTGCGCAACAGTCGGACCTGAAAAATGCGTCAGAAAGTGAGCAGAAAGCACTCGTTCTGGACGGCAGCGAAATGGCAGCGACGGTCCTCGTTACAAATGGGAATGTGCCAACGACCTTTGACCTCAAACTCTGTCTTCCTGAAACACTGAGTGTCGTTCAGCTACCGACAGATTGGAGAAGTGAGATAATCAACAAAGAAACCTGTCTCTTTACCACCGGTAGATTTAATATCGCATCGGAAGTCTGGTACCGCGAGTTAGTGCTGCGAACATCCGAAGTCGTCGGCACAGGGAGCCAAGCAATTTCGGGTACTGTCCGCTTCACAAGCAACAGTGGACAGACATGGGAGCAGCAGGCGACGGTGCAGCTTCAGCTGACAACTATTTCAGAGATTGCCGAACGCCTTTCTATAGAATCAATCGAGATGCCTACGGATGCGATGGGTACGGTAGACCGCAGACAGCGCGAAGATACCATCTACTATGCACGTCCACTATTCAGATGGCTCGGAACGTCACAGACGAATGCGTATGCGCCGATCACTTATCAGACCGTGCAGCTCCGCAATACGGGTGAAGAGACGATCCATGTAGTCGTATCATCAATCAACACAGATACGAGGCGTGGTGAAACGCTTCCATTTCTCGCGCCCCCCGCGACAGCGAATGGCAGAACGAATCGGAGTGTAGCGTTCGCCAGTCTCCCTGGAGGCACGGTTACAGAAATTCCACTCCCTCTCTATTTTCATCCGGTATATATAGAGCAGGGTAAACCGGAACAGGCAATCCCTGGGGAGTACGCACGGGACATTACAGTGAAAGTTTGGGGAAGCGATGCGACGATCCTTCGCGAAAAACGTCCATTACACCTGATTGTTCCAAACCGACAGGCACTGCTTATCAGTCTATTGGCAATTATCGGCAGTAGCATCGGTTTTGCAGTCGTACTACGGTTTCATGAGCGCATTTTTGCGGGGTTCACAACAAAACAGGTCATTGTTATCGCACTATTCGGCACGACAATTTTCGTAGGTGTCATGGTGCCGTCAACGTTGTTCCTCAATTTAATTAGTGCTGTCCTCGGCCCGATTTCTGTATTGCTGACCGGTTTAATCAACGAGACGCTTTACTATGCGTTGCTCACTGCCCTGTTAATTTATATTAGCGGAGCCCCAGAGGACACAACACGACACAACGGTAAAGGCAGTGGCGTAATTTTGCTTGTCTCGGCAGTACGGCTACTTCTTAGCGGTGTTACGTTCGGTCTTTTCACACCAATGGCGATTGTCTACACTGGCACAAGTGTCCTTCTACTCGAAACAGGATTTCTATTCGTACGAAGGCGGAATATATTGGCGTGGGCAGTCGTGCTCGGACTCTGTGATGCGATTGCCGTTTATGTCGATCTCCAACTCTCTATATTTTTTTACCGACTTTTCTATGCCGATTGGTATATTGTTCTCCGCATCCTGATAGAAGGGTTCGCCTATACATTTATCGGCGTGCTTCTCGGTGCGAAATTAGGACGCGGTTTATGGCGTGTAGCAGATTAGTTCAGACCGATAGGTGTTATCACCTAACCACACCGATCAATATACGATAACTTGCAATCTGCGATAAAAATAACATAAGGAACACGATAATGAAGCGAATTCAATTTTTTACTTTTCTCTGTCTGTTTGTCATTTTACCCATTAGCATTGCGACAGCTGACATGAGCGTCACTTGGGTTCGGACGGGCGTCGTCATTGAAACTGAACACAAAGAAGGTATCTCGGACAAAATCAGCGTCGCGACGGTGTTTGATGGCACGGCACACGAATTAGCCGAAGTCCCCACAATCCAGCAACTTGATACCCATCGCGTCCTACTGCAATTCACATGGCAACCGAATCAAGATTACCAATTTCGCCTGAACGATCACCTAACAACAGCAACTGCGCCGTTGAAACCGGTGTCGTATCTCATCCGCACTGTTGAATTAGACGCGCTTTTGTCGCTAATGGAAAACCTTCGTCGACCTGCGAAACCGACTGCGATTGCCTTAGGACATGGCAAAGCACCTTATACTCCTAAATTGGCGGTTGCGACTGATAGTGGGCACCTTGCAGTTCTCCAAACACTCTCAGGCAAAACGCTTTGGAAAACTCGAATCTCGGAAGGGTATGTCAGAAGGATGGCGTTCAATCGAGATAATTCCGTACTCTATATCGGCGAGCAGGCAGCAGACGGATTTATCTACTGCTATAATTTCGCAGCCTCTGAACCGACACTTCGCTGGAAATATCGCACCGCCGATGACATCGAAACCTCTACACCGAGTAATCCGGGCAGTGTCTACGCTTGGGTCAGTTACCCCGGTCCAGCGTGTATGCGAACGCTGGCTAATGGAGACCTTTTGGTCGCAAGTGTGCACTCATGGAAAGAAAACGATACACCCCGTCAGATGTCCCAACTCTATAGGTTTGACAGCGAAACGGGGGAAGTCATTTGGAAATGGCCCCGCGATAGGGCGATTTCAAAGATAATACGCTGGTTTGACGTAAGTGCCGATGGGAAGACCCTTGGACTTGTAACAGACAGTGGACATAACCTACAAGGGAGTCCGACCGATGAAAACGGTGCCGGTAATGGAAAACTCGTTGTTCTCAACACAGCAGACGGAACAGAAAAGTGGCACGCGGCTATTGAACCGCTGCGCGAGTATTTTCCACAGGTCACGTTTTGGCGTGGTGTGAGCATCTCCCCAGATGGCAAATTCATCAATGTAACAACAGACGACGGACGTGCGTTCATCTTTGATGTCAATGGGCCGGAACCGATATGGCAGGAAAACTTGACAACGCCTTTGGAGGTGAGTGGCATTCCCATCGTCGCGACTTCAGGCACGATCGGTGCAACGGACGCAGCCGCTCTTTTCGTCACTGGCGACACCTATATCCCATATCATCTCCGAAAAGGTGCACAGCGACCTTCGGCGGCACATCCGAACGGGATGACCTTGTTTGCCTATTCTTGGACTGGGGAAAAAATTTGGCAGTGGCAACTTGAGAATATGCCGCAAGGCTTGCGCATTGATGAAAAGGATCGTTATGCTGTGTTATCTGTTTCCAAGCGTACGCAAGATCCGAACGAGAGTCTTCACGGTGTATCGGTGTTTGATTTGACAGCAGACGGCAGCGGCTTATCGAAATATCTGTACACCTACCGTACAGAAGGAGAATTGCCTTATGATACGCTTGCGATGAGTGCGGATGGCGCGTTCATTGTTGTCGTTGAAGTGCCGATAGCAATGCCAGATGAGACGGTGCGGGGAAAGAATCGGGTGCATGTATTGTATTGATCCACGGTATGTTTAAGTGTTGAGTTTCGTAGGACAGAGAATCTGCACAGTCCCTTGACAAATCCTAATTTTCTCTGTATACTTATTGCGAAACTTCTGATTCTACTCAATTAGACGGGAACCTTGATGTCAAATTTTACAGACGAAGAACTCCTGCAAATCATTAAAACTGGGGAATCTGACACTGTCGAATTTAAGGAGTCTTTGTCTGGCAGTGCTCCAAAAAAGATCAGGGAAGCAATTTGCGCTTTTGCCAACGATCTTCCGGACCATAGAAAACCGGGACTTATTCTTGTAGGTGTGAAAGACGACATAACTCTCGGAACCACACCAATTACGGATGAATTGTTGCGTCAGTTAGCCGATATGAAAACAGACGGGAACATTGTGCCTCCACCGTCCCTGACGGTAGAAAAGCGGAGGCTACAAGGTAAGGAAGTAGCAGTAGTTAAAGTGGAACCGAGCGACTCACCGCCCGTACGATGCAGAGGGGCGATTCATATCCGAACGGGGCCGCGTCGAGATACCGCCACAGCACAAGATGAGCGGATACTCAATGAAAAACGGCGATATTTAGAGCGTCCATTTGACCTCTATCCTGTCCTGTCAAGTCAGATTTCCGACCTTAACTTGGCTTTGTTTAGTTATGAATACCTACCGAAAGCGTTTTCTGCGGAAATATTGGATGCCAATGATCGGAGTTTGAATGAACAGCTCGCAGCCACAAAGATGATTGCCGCTGCAGATGATCCGACAGCAACTGTAGTCGGCATCCTCACGCTTGGAAAGAACCCACAAGATTTCCTACCCGGGGCTTATGTGCAATTCCTCAGAGTTGATGGGAACGAACTCACGGATGATATTGTTGACAGTCTTGCAGTACGCGGGGCGATTCCGGACCAGATCCGCCGCTTAGACGATAAACTCATCGCGCATAATCGTATTGCAGTTGATATTACGTCTGGGCCTCTCGAAAAGCGGACGGCACTTTATCCGATAGAAGCGGTGCAACAGATTACCCGAAATGCAGTTATGCACAGGACTTACGAAGGCACAAATGCCCCGGTTCATGTGTATTGGTACAACGACCGGATTGAGGTTTTAAGTCCGGGTGGTGTATTTGGTAGTATAACGGCTGAAAATTTTGGGAAGCCTGGGTTTGTTGACTATCGAAACCCTAATTTGGCGGAAGCGATGCGGACTTTTGAACTCGTGCAACGTTTTGGTGTGGGAATACGAATAGCGAGAAGGTTACTGGCAGAGGCGGGGCATCCAGAACCGAAATTTGAAATTAATAGCACACATGCATCGGCGATAATACACACAAAGTAAGCAGAACAACAGTTACGCTGTTCCCTTAAAGATAATGGACAAATGCCGTAGGTTTTCCAGCCGCGGCGTAAAGGGAACAACAAATCTGTTGTTCCCCTTATCGCAACTACAAATCAGACCCAAAAGGCGTTGAAGAGAACGAATCTACTTTGAGATAATCGAGATCGTCTGTTGAGCGGCGGCGTTTTGCGTTGATACAATCACGTTTTGCAACGCCTGAAAGTAATTCATCTCAGCCATCTTGATGGTATGTTTATCCTCGGTTGCGCGTGCGCGTTTGAGGGCTTCCCAGTTCAACGCGAGCATCCGATTGGTTTTCACTAAAACTCTCCAATTCGCGTTTGAAATCATTGTATCCTCCGGAAATAGGTTCACGCTATCGGCGGCTTGTCGTTCCGCTCAAACAGCGCATTCAACGCTTGGCTCAGCAGCTCTTGAATGCTCGTCTCCTTTTCCAATGCAAGCATTTTCAACTGCCGATGCACATCTTTATCAAAATGTCCCGAAATCATCTTTTTACCTTGACGAGATGGCGGCACCATCGCTGGCGGTTTCGGTGTCGTTTCCACATCAACTGCCGCCTGCCGCATTTGCCCGGTACCGCTAAACGTTTCTGCAATTGTGGGTTTATTTGGCATCAGACCTCCTCGCTTCACGCTTGATTGATAGAATTGCCATAACCTTTATTTACGCCTCCAGACATGTAAACATGTAAACATGTAGACATGTATGAGAGTATAAACGTTGGGTTTGCAGATCGGTTACAGATTTAGATGCGGAAAATCTGACTTGTTTTTTAAGTGACTATTACGCCAAAATATAGTATACTTATTTTAGAATTTCTGATTTTGTTCAAAACAAGAAGATATACCCACGCTGACTTCTGGGTGCTGCTGTTGAAAGCCAAACCGATGCAACTTCAATTCTACACCAAACCGGATTGCCCGCTCTGTGACGAGGCAAAGGCAGTTCTCCAGAACATCAGGGCGAAGGTATCGTTTATTACGGTGGAAGAAATCGACATTACGAAAGATTTAAGACTCTTCACGAAATATAAGTATCGGATTCCTGTGCTTGAATTGGATGAGCAGCCGCTTTTTACGCATCACGTTACGCATTGGAAGTTGATCTGGCAGCTAAGATGGCACCGGGTTCGGAGGCATTTCATTGGTAGGCGGGATTTGTAATCCCGAAACGGTTCAGACCCTAAGGAGATCACCATGGCATTTCCATCTCATGGCATAACGCACCGCTCCACAGTAACGGGTACACGCGGAATGGCGACAAGCGCGCATCCGCTTGCAAGTCTCGCTGGCGCCCGTATGTTGCTGGCTGGGGGTAATGCGTTTGATGCAGCAGTCGCAGTCGCTTCAACGCTTAACGTCGTCGAACCTTATATGTCGGGTATTGCTGGCAACGGGTATATGCTGATCTATAGTGCGCAGGAAAAAAGGCATCGCGTGTTAGATTATCTGGGTACTGCGCCTTACGCAGCGACCCTGGATGTCTATCCAACACTCGAAAGTCAGCAAATCGGGATTCGCGCGGGTATGGTGCCTGGTGGATGTGGCGGCTGGTTGGCACTACTGGAACGTTACGGAAGTATGGATGCTGCAGATGTCTTCGCGCCGGCGGTTGAATTGGCAGAAAATGGGTACGCTGTCACCGTCAAGAATGCGGAATTCATGGCAGGTGCGTATCACTATTTTTCGGAACGGGCTGCAGAAGTTATCGCCTCGCGGGGAAGAACCCCACATCCGGGCGAAGTTTTGGTGCAGAAAGATCTCGCGCAAACGTTTCGCACGGTTGCGGAAGGCGGCGCAGAAGCGTTCTATCGGGGCGATATTGCCAAAGAGATTGTCCGTTTTTCCGAAGAAACTGATGGCCTGATCACTGAAAAGGATTTGGCTGACTTTGAGGTAGAGTGGCAGGAACCGCTCTCCGTCACCTACAAAGATTACGAAGTATATTGCCCACCGCCGCCGTGTTCCGGCTTTCAGTACTTAGAGACGCTGAATATCTTAGAGAACGATGCGCTCGGTGAACTCGGACACAATACGCCAGAATACCTGCATCTACTGATTGAAGCGATTAAGTTAGCGAGTGCGGATAGAGCGGAGTATGCACCGCGCCCGAACCCGCCGATCGAACGGTTGTTATCTAAAGACTATGCCCAAGCACAGCGCGAACGCATTGGTGAACAAGCAGCAGTGAGCGGTGGTGAGCGGTGGTCAAAGGACAAACTCCCCGGTGAAATCATCGCTAACGATTGGACAACTGAATGCACAACCCATTTTGACACCGCTGATGCAGAGGGTAATATCGTCGCGGTGACACAGAGTCTCGGACAACCCTTCGGCTCAGGCGTAATTCTCGGTTCAACGGGGATGTTCCTCAACAATTTCATGAACTGGTTTGACAGAATCCCTGAGAGTCCGAACGCTGTTGGGCCACATAAACGGATAGAGATGTGCATGTCGCCGTGCCAAGTTTGGAAAGGTGGCAACCCATTCGCAGCAATCGGTACTCCCGGAAGTCACGGTATTCTTCAGACAACGCTGCAGATGGTTTTGAATCTAATCGAACATAGGATGAACGTTCAGGCAGCGATTGAGGCACCTCGCATTCGATTGGTAAACCCCGGTACACATGTTAGTATGGAGGGACGTATTCCTGTCGCGGTCCGTGCAGCATTGGAAGCGCGCGGGCATGAAGTAGAGGTTTTACCGGACTGGACAGCAACTGTCGGCGGCGGTCACGGTATCGCTTTTGATCCCGAAGAGGGGAGTTTTATGGGGGGGGCTGACCCGCGGCGTGATGGATATGCGATAGGGGTTTAGTTCCTTACTCTGCTTGATTCCGTGCGTAATTTTTCATTGTAAAATCTATTAACGTGAGTTTGATAAAAGTAGGATGTTGGGTTTCGCTACTGTTATTTAGG
>VXZK01000156.1 GCA_009845545.1 Candidatus Poribacteria bacterium | reverse complement strand
AACCGCACCTACCGGGGTCTGAAAGTGTGCATTTATTTTTGGAATTTACTATAAACTGCAACGTTGTGCGGTGCTGCACAGGCTACTATCGAGAACGTCCTTTTGGCAGACGTGGCGAGCGGCGATCCCGGAAATCGCGAGAATTATCGCGTTGGTCATACCGGTTGCCGCCACGGCGATCGCGGTTGTCGTTTCCGCGGCGATCGCGGTAGTCACGTGAGTCTCGGTTATCCCGATAGTTAGACCGCCCACTATCGCGAGTGTCTCTGGGAGCATTCCAATCCGATGAGGGTTCGCGTTCCTCACTGGATTCAATATTTAGTTCTTCAACCGGAACACCCCGCGCGGCAACAAGTGCGAGATCCACGCGGTCTTGATCGTCAATGGTGAGGATACGGACGGTGACTTCGTCGCCAACCTGCATGACATCCTCCGCCCGACGGACGTATCCATCTCCCATCTGTGAGATATGTACGAGTCCATCTTTGCCGGGCAAGATCTCTACAAATGCTCCGAAAGAAGCGGTGCGTACGACTTTACCGGTGTACTCCTTGCCGATTTCAGGCATAGCCGTAATTGCTCGGATCTTCTCCTCAGCACGTTTGACATCTTCTGCGCTCGTTGCAGCGATCTCCACAGTCCCATCATCTTCAATATTGATGGTTGTGCTTGTTTCCTCTTGGATACCTTGTACGGTTTTACCGCGAGGCCCGATGAGGTCTTTAATCTTCTGCGTTGCGATTTGGAGGGAGTAAATCCGGGGGGCATACGGTGAAAGCTCAGCCCGCGGTTGCGCGATAACGGCGTTCATCTGTTCAATGACTGCGAGACGTGCTTCTTTTGCCTGATGAATCGCGCGGCGCATCAATTCAGGCGTGACACCTTCAATCTTGATGTCCATCTGTACAGCAGTAACACCTTCACTGGTTCCTGCGACTTTAAAGTCCATGTCGCCGAGGAAATCCTCGGTCCCGAGCATATCGGTGAGTATAGCTTCCTGTTCACCTTCCTTAACAAGCCCGACGCCTATTCCTGCGACGGGTCTTTTAATTGGCACGCCTGCATCCAATAGAGCGAGCGTAGCCCCGCAGACAGTTGCCATAGAAGATGATGCATTAGATTCCAAAATTTCCGAAACGATGCGGATAGTATAGTGAAATTCATCCTTATTTGGAATGACCGGTTCAAGTGCTTTTTCTGCGAGAGCCCCGTGCCCAATTTCTCGACGCCCAGGTCCCATCATGCGTTTGACTTCACCGGTACTGAATGGTGGGAAGTTATAGTGTAGAAAGAAAGCACGTCTTGCTTCACCATCAAGTCCACGTTGGACGTCTTCATCACCAGATGTGCCGAGCGTTGTTACAGAGAGTGCCTGGGTCTGTCCTCTCGTAAAGAGTGCGGAGCCGTGCGTATGTGGCAGCAGTGCGACTTCGCCTGAGATGGATCGAATGTCAGTTAATCCGCGTCCATCGACCCGTTTACCTTCCGTAAGAATTGCCTGCCGCATCTCTTCTTTTTCGATGTCACTCAAGATAGAGATTGTATCTTTTGCTGCATTTGGATCAACATCCTCTGTCGTATCTTCAAGGATTTCCGAGAGTACATCTTCCTGTACTTGTTCGAGATAATCCTCACGTGATTTCTTGTCCGCCATCCCGATAGATTCTCGGATTCGTGATGTTGCGAGATTTCGGACCCGGTCGCTGAGGTTTGATTCAACGCTTTTGGATGTATAGTCTCGTTTGGTATTACTGCATCCTGCTGCCAATCCCTCTTGGAGTTTAATGACCTCTTTTATCTGTGCATGTGCGGTGATAATTGTGTCAATAACTTCGTCTTCAGGGATTTCATGTCCGCCGCCTTCAACAGACATGACGGCGTCCCCCTTTCCACTGACAAACAGTTCCATATTGGAGGCGTGCAATTCCTCATAAGTTGGGTTAATGATTAATTCGTTTTCGATTTTTCCGACGGTGACTGCGGCGACAGGTCCATTAAAAGGTATATCGGAAATAGATAATGCGGCAGAAGTGCCAATGAGTGCGGGTACATCCGCTGGATGAACCCCATCAGATGAAAACACGTTACATAAAATTTGCACCTCGGCTTTAAAGTCCTTTGGAAAAAGCGGGCGGATGCAGTGATCTATTAAGCGCGCCACCAACTGTTCTGAGGTTCCCGGACGTGGCTCACGTCTACCATAAACTGTGGGTATTCTCCCAGTAGCGTAAGCCCTTTCACGGTAATCTACTGTTAGTGGAAAGAAATCGAGGTCATGCTCGCTATCATCGGCGACCACCGTGACCAAGACGACCGTTCCACCGTATTGTACCCAGACGGCACCGTCTGCTTGTTTCGCAACTTTCCCGGTTTCAATTGATAACTTCTCGCTCCCAAGTTGCATTTCAACTTTCATTCTATATACTACTCCTGTATTTCCAATTTTTCGTCGTGCTACCAAGTAGGGACAGTAAAGCCAGCGTTCAAGGAGAGTCCTTACTCAAGAAACATATTGCCAATTTGACGATGCTAACTCCAGTTTTTAAGTGTTAGAGAGTGTCGCGTCCATGCGACTGCTTCGACACTTATGACTACAAGATAGCACTCACTCTATTCGCGCCTGTGCCAATATATTAACGCGTTTAGCACCTATAATAACTTAATTTGTCTTCAATCCGATAGTGTCCCGAATTCCGAGTTCATTAATTAAACGGTAATAGCGCGTAACGTCCTTTTTATAAAGATAGCGCAACAAGCGGCGTTGTTTACCCACTAAGCGGAAAAGTCCATGGCGCGAATGATAATCCTTTCGGTGTGTCTGAAAATGCTCAGTCAACTGTCGAATACGCGCAGTTAAAATTGCCACTTGTGCCTCCGGGGAACCGGTGTCCTGTTGGTGTATCTGGTACTTTTGAATGAGTTCTTTCTTCTCTGGTGCACCAATTGCCAATTGCCTTCACCTCCTTTATACTGATAGCAAGTTTTGGGAATTTGCAAACTTCACCGAAAATCATCCGATAAAAGAACATTCTGAGGCATCAATGCCTGTCCGTTCTCATAGGAAATGAAACACTGAGTTGTGTTCGGAGAATCGCTCCCATCTTTATTTCATTTGGTACATAATATAATACCACAAATTCGTCGTAAATTCAAATTAAACTCATATTTCCAAGGATGATCTGCATTTAATTAGCGCCTCTATGTACATCAGTAGACTCGGCAAGAATCCTCGCTGCATCAGCAATGTCGCGTTGTATTTGTTCAATGAGCATCTCAGGATTCGGAAATTTTCGTTCACGCCTAATTTTCTCTACCAAAACGATTTCTATAGGTTTACCGTAGATCGTTTCATCAAAATCAAAGAAGTGACATTCTACCTGGAGAGTTGTCCCGTTAAATGTAGGGCGCACCCCGATGTTCAACACACCGTCGAGCCATCGTTCCTCTAACTTTGCGCGGATGGCGTAAACACCATTGGGAGGACAGACTTGACGCTGTGTATCTATATTGGCAGTTGGAAAACCGATCTCTTTGCCGCGCCCATCACCGTGAACGACATGACCGATCAAGGCATAGGGGCGTCCGAGTAGTTGTGAGCTGCAATGAAAGTCGCCGTGTGCGAGTGCTTCTCGGATTCGGGTGCTATGGACGGGTGCGCTATTTATCTCTGTTGGGGGAACAATAGTGACATCAAAGGGATAAACTTCACTCAGCTCGGCTAACCGTTGTGCATTGCCTGCGCGATCCTTGCCGAATTGACAAGCATACCCAACGACAACATGTCTGGCTCGGCATTTTTCCAAGAGTACCTGTTCCACAAATGATTTCGGAGACATTGCTGCGATTTGTGCGTCAAAACTGAGCATGATAATTTTATCAATACCCAGTTGCCGAAGAATTTCGACGCGTTTGGAAAGAGGGGTCAGGAGGGGTGGACACCGTTCTGGGGCAAGGAACGCAAGCGGATGCGGATAAAAACCGACCAAGACACTCATCAACTGATGTTGCGCGGTGCGTTCAAGAAGGGTTTTGATAACCGCTTGGTGTCCAATATGAATCCCATCAAATACGCCAAAAGTAACTGCTGCGCTTCTGTCGAATCCGACTATGTCATCCAACCTGCAAGTTGTGGGAACGGCTTGCAGATCGCTCCCATTCTTAGCGTTTTCCACGTTGCTCAATCCTTCTGGCAATCACCATGTTCCAAAGCACTCTGATCAATGTAGCGTTGTGCAGTTTGAACAAGTGTATTAATGGCTGAAAGGTAGGGCATGACAACTCTGCAACCTGCCGCGCGTGCGTGTCCGCCGCCCTCAAACTCAGCAGCAAGTTGACTGACATCAACGCGTCCTTGGCTCCGCAGGCTCACTTTTGCGGTTCGATCAGTCATCTCAGATACACAGAGCGCGACCTCAACCCCTGCGATTGCTTGAATCTGATTCACGATGCCTTCTACGGCATCAGCAGTCGCTCTGGTTTTTCGGAACATCTCTTGTGTCGCGTATACGGACGCGATCTTTCCATCATCGGTCACCCGTAACGTTCGGAGGATTTCACTGGAGAGACGAATTTTAGCGACAGGGAGTTGCTCATAAACATGCCGGTAGACTTCATCTGGTGCGAATTCGCCGACCTCAATTAATTCTGCAGCGATGCGATGTGTTTCAGCCGTCGTATTGCTGTAGCGAAAGCAACCGGTGTCAAACATGAGTCCTGTATAAAGACAGAGGGCACACGATTTATCTATCGGTGTCTGGTGAGCCTTAATGAGTTTATAGACAATCTCTGACGTAGAAGAAGCAGAAGGCATAATGAGGTTAATGTCCCCGAACGCCTCCGCTGTGGCATGATGATCAATGTTAACGAGTTTGTGTGTCGGCAGCAAGGATTTGGCAAGCGTTTTTCCAATGCGTTCGAGTGTGCTTGCGTCTAATACGATTAGCACCTCCGGCTGATATGTGCGGAGGGTATGTATATCCTCAATGCGCTCCCAGCCAGGCAGAAATTTATAGTTTCCGGGTACAGCATCGGTATTAAACATTTTAACGGATTTTCCGAGCCTCGTGAGGAAGAGGTAAAGCCCTAATTCGGAACCGATTGCGTCGCCATCCGGGTTAATGTGCGTTGAGAGTGCGAAATCGTGGTAGCGATTGAATAGGTTAAGGAGCGCGCCGTAGTTCTGCATATCCGCTATCTGTAAGGTATTCATGGAAGGTCTGTTGTGCGGTTTTCAGATGCCTCGTCTTCTGAGGTAACAGACTTGAGGAGGTCATCTATTTTGAAGAGGTAGTCGGCGGACTCATCAATAGCAAACCTGAGTTCCGGGGAATACCGGAGCGTAAGTCGGTTCCCGATTTCTCGCCTGAGAAACCCCGCCGCACTTTTCAGCCCGGCGAGCGTCTTATCTTTCTGTACCTCGTCCCCAATAACACTGACTTTGACATCCACATACTTCAGGTCCGGCGACACTTCTGCCTGTGTGACAGTACAAAATGCGACACGCGGATCCTTGACAGAACGTTGGATAATCTCACTCAATTCTCGTTGAATGAGGGCTCCGACCCGATCTTGCCTTCTACTATCAGCCATGTTGTCCCTATCTTTCAGAATAAGTTTTGACGTGCGAGTTTTGTTAGAAGAAAAATTCTGTTTCGTAATCTACTAATTCAGCGTCTACATTTTTCTCAACAAAAGTGATGACATGCGAGATAAGTTTATTGAGATGCACTACATCGTTAGAAACAGAAACAGTGGCTAATACAGCGAACTGATGTGCATCTAATGCTTCAACTTCCGCGATAGCGATATTGAAGCGATTTTTGAGTCTATCAACAAGACTTTTGATAACCCGGCGCTTCGCCTTCAACGATTGACTATCGGGGATGCGTAGCCGGATTTTACAAACACCGATATGCATGAAATGTGTCAGTTAATTGTAGCAGTAGGTGCTGTTTATGTAAAGTGTTTATTCTACGCAAGGGAACGCGCGACTTGCTCGTGGACATAACATTCGAGAACATCACCGACTTGTAGGTCATCAAATGTCTCTATACCTATGCCACACTCATAGTTCGCTTGTACTTCGTTCACATTATCTTTGAAGCGGCGGAGCGAATTGACTTTTCCTTCATGAATCAAGCGATTATCGCGAAGGATACGAAGCGGTTGGTTGTAAGAGATGCGTCCCCAATTGACGTAGCTGCCCGCCACCAAACCGAGCCGCGGCACTTTAAACAATTCGCGAACTTCTGCTCGCCCGATAACGATTTCTCGGACCTCAGGATCAAGTAAGCCTTCCATCGCCGAGCGTATATAGGAAATGAGTTCATAAATAACATTGTATGTCCGAACATCAATTCCCTCAGTTTCCTTAGCTTGCACTGCCTCGGTTGTCGGATGAACGTTGAACCCGACAACAATAGCATCAGATGCGGAGGCGAGCAAGATGTCAGTTTCAGTGATACCGCCAACCGCCTGGTGGATAATGTTGATTTTTACCTCCTCGGTACTCAATTCAAGTAGAGAGGAAGCAACCGCTTGGACGGAGCCTTGCACATCGCCCTTAAGGACGACATTTAATTCTTTAATTTCGCCTTCCTGAATTTGTTGAAATAAATTTTCGAGACTCACATGGCTATTGGCCCCGAGTTTTTGGGTCCGGTACTGATCCTGGCGGGTTTCACTGATCGTACGAGCATCCTTATCAGATTCAATGGCATAGAATCTATCGCCCGCTTCTGGAACGCCGGTAAAACCGAGTACCTCAACAGGGACGGAGGGGCCGGCTTCTTTCAAGCGTTTCCCAAGATCGTCCATCATTGCTCTAACTCTCCCGGAATATCTGCCGGAGATAAAGACATCTCCAACCCGCAAGGTGCCGGACTGCACAAGAACAGTAGCAACCGCTCCGCGTCCTTTATCTACCTGTGCTTCAATAACAACACCGCGGGCAGGTTTATTCGGGTTCGCCTTAAGTTCAAGGAGTGCCGCTTCCAAAAGGAGCATCTCAAGCAAAAAGTCGATTCCTGTTCCCTCTACAGCAGAAGTTTCAACACAAATTGTTTGCCCACCCCAGTCTTCAGGAACGAGTTCATGTTCTGTTAATTGTTGTTTGATGTAATCTGGGCGTGCGCCGGGTACATCTATCTTGTTAATAGCGACGACAATGGGGACTTTCGCAGCTTTTGCGTGGTTAATTGCCTCAACAGTCTGGGGCATAATTCCGTCGTCCGCTGCAACAATGAGCACAACGATATCAGTTACCTGTGCGCCGCGTGCGCGCATTGCGGTAAAAGCAGCGTGCCCGGGCGTATCCAAGAAAACAACACTGCCTCCCTCTAAGGTCACATGATAAGCCCCGATATGTTGTGTAATATTCCCTGCCTCAGATTCACTGATGTTTGATTGACGGATAGAGTCTAAGAGAGAGGTTTTGCCGTGGTCAACGTGTCCCATAATTGTGACGACGGGTGCCCGGGGTTGTAAAGATTCTGGTGGATCTGGTGTCTCAACTAACAGTTCTTCCTCAAGTGTCGGTAATTTGACTGTTTGAAAATTTAAGTGTTCCCCAAGCATCACAAGGGTCTCATAATCAAGCCGCTGATTTATGTTTGCCATCACCTTTAATTTCATGAGTTGCATAATCAACGCCGAGGGCTGCAACTCCAGTGTCGTAGCGAGGTCCGCAACAGTTGCTCCCTCTTTGACTTGCAAACCATTCGCTGTGTTTGATGATACCTCTGTGGTATTTTCAGTTGACGGTTCAGGTGTAGAAACGGCTTCTCCCGATTCAACGATCTCGGACTCAATCAACGCGACGGTATCCTCATCAAGCGAACTCATATCATTTTTAACGCGAACGCCATGTTCTTCCAAGAGGGCGATCAGTTGCTTGGTTGTTAGGTTGTATTGCTTTGCTAACTCATAAACCGGCGTACCTTGATCCTGCTTCTCTTCACGATTCCCTTTGGCGGATCTGCGCCGCTGTCGTGGTTCCTTACTCATGGTAACTCCTCCTTTTTTCCTGTTGTGCTGGCGGATTTCTCGGTCCATTCAAGAAGGACTTCCTCAAACCGCTCGATAACCACACTTGTCAGTTGCACACGTAATAAAGAATTAATCCGTCTCGGTGACTTAAACGCTTTCTGGATGCAGAGTTGAGAGGGGCAGACGTAAGCCGCGCGCCCGGGCAACTTCTTCTGGTTGTCAATTTGCAGTGTTTTATGCTTCTGACCGACAAATCGCATCAATGTTTTTTGCGAAAATTTTCCACGGCACCCAATACAAGTGCGAATAACATCCCTCAACGGCTTCCCCCACTTTTTGAACTTTCGATTGGTATGCCGATAATCCTCGCGCAGGTATTAGAGACCCCAAGATAGCGCGCTTAAAAAACTATTCAGATTCAGTGTCAAGATCATCGTTCTCAGCAGTGACGTCAAGTGTCTCAATATTTTCTTCCGAACTTGTCAATAGACTCTCCTCTGTGTCGGGTGTGTCGGGAGTTTCCGATGCCTCAACTTCAGCAGTATCCACTTCAACATCTTCAACAGCCGTTGGATCAGGCGTATCTGCAGTCTGTTCTTCACTATTTTCGTCAACCCGTTTTTCCGGGCTGTCCAGTATAAGTTCAGCTGCTTCAACAGTCTCAGGTTCTTCCGGTTTAAAGAGTTCGTTAATCGAAACAGTGGCTTCGGATTCTCCCTTTATGTCAACCTTCCAGCCTGTCAACCTTGCGGCGAGTCGTGCGTTCTGTCCGCGTTGACCGATAGCTAAGGAGAGTTTATCATCTGGTACAACCACGTGTGCGCTTTTATTTTCATCGTCAAGTTCTACTCTACGTACACCGGCCCGCCGCCCCAAGGCGTTTGCAATAAAAGCACTTATATCGTCGCTCCATTCAACAAGATCTATTTTTTCGCCATCCAGTTCGCTAATGATATTTTGGACGCGAGTTCCCTTAACACCGACACATGTCCCAACAGCATCTATGCCTTCCTCGGTTGCTTGAACAGCGACCTTCGCGCGATTGCCCGGATCCCGTGCGATCGCCATAATACGGACCTGCCCCTCATAGATTTCAGGAACTTCCTGCTCAAACAAGACGGCGACGAGGTCTCGGTGCGTTCGCGAGACGATGACAGGTGCGCCACGCGCTTCATTTTTTACGGATAAAATCAGACATTGTAAACGTTTGCCCCGTTCATAGTTCTGTGACCGTGGTATCTCACGTGGTGGTAAAAAGGCTTCCGTCTGCTCCAAGTCTAAAATGATACCGCCACGTTCAAAACGCTGGACGTAGCCCGTGATGACCTCACCTTCGCGGCCAACGAACTCCTGATAGACTCTTTCACGTTCTGCCTGTTTGATCTTTTGAAAAAGGATTTGCTTCGCCAATTGTGCTGGAATCCTACCAAACTCGTTGGGATTGATTTCGACGTTCAAGGTCTGACCGAGTTCAACATCCTCCTGAAGTTTTATGGCTTCCTCAATAGGAATCTCTGTGGAAAAATCACGCATAATATTAACGACTGTTTTAGGAACGTAGCAGCGTATATCGCCTTTTTCCAAATTAATTTCAACAGAAACATCGGCCTCGGGCCCGTAAACGCGGCGTGCAGCCGCACGGAGTGCTTCCTCTATCGCCTCAACAAACACCTCTTCAGGTAAATCTGTCTGCGCGGTATTTTGACGAATAGCATTTTGGAGATTCTCTAACATAAATAACGTTCGCGAACGCTTATTTTATATAGACATGCCAACAACAAGTCATATAATTTTAGTCCGCGCACTCCTTTCCAATTTTTTACAGAAGCGTAGGATGTACATCCTTCGCTTTTGCCAGTTACCATTTCAGATGTATGTGTGCCTTGCGAATTTGTGAAATCTGAACAGAGATACTTTTTCCACCAGTTTGCGTTAAGACGACGCGCTCCAGATGTACTTCTACAACAGTGCCTTGTACGTGAGAGTCCTGTTCATTTTCCGATTCTGAAGCGACTTCTATCTGAACGGTTCGCCCACAATTTCGCTGAAAATCCTTGGCAGTTTGCAAAGGTCTATCTATCCCGGGTGAGGCGACTTCCAACTGTGCGTAATTCGCCAAATGCTCATGGACTTCTAAAATCGGATGTACGACCTGGTTCACGGCTTGGCAATCTGCGACCGAAAGTCCGCCTTGCTTGTGAATAAGTAACCGCAAAGTCTGTCCGTGCGTCTCAACATCCACGAGTTCAATACCCTCCGTGTCAAGCATCGGTGCTAACATTTCAATAATAGCGTTTTTCTCGGTTGTTGTCATACCTATGTAAATATATAAAAAAACGCGAAATATCCCAATAGTAGAGGTCCCTCGCGGTTGATGTTATGTTGTATCCTGCAGATGGAAGGCGTAGCACTGAGGTAAACGTGTCCGCCTCTAATTCCAAAGCATCTGGGTTATACAACTTCTACCGATTGCCAAGCAACGGTGTATTCATTCTTTTCTATTACCTGTATTGTGTTACATAATACCTATTTTCCCTGTTAGAGTCAAGTCAAAACATGCAATTAAAGCGAGATTCGCAAAGGTTATGATATAATTGTATCATATTGGATGCTATAAGTCAAATTAAAAAGTTGCTTCTGCTATACTATCTCTGGAACACTGATTAATTGTTAGGGTACGTGCTTTCAGTTTCCAAAAACCTATCTTGATTGTTTAGTGAGTGTAGGTACTATTTCGGGGTGTGATGTAGAAAATGAGGTGCTTGAAAACAGAGGGTGTGCAGTGGGCGTGATGTTTGTGCGTGTAGAAAGCACGCGTCCACAATCTCAAGATAGCGGACGCGTGAGATAAATAGTGCAACGTGTTTGTTAGGTTTTGCCTTGACATTCTGTAATCTTTAGGACTTACGCAAAACTATGAAAATAGTTGACTTAAGTTGTGTAATGTGGCA
>VXZK01000365.1 GCA_009845545.1 Candidatus Poribacteria bacterium | reverse complement strand
ATGCGAAAAGAGATCGAAAATCCTTCAATTGTCGTCAACTTTGCGTAAGTCCTAAGCATTTATCAATGCAGGTGTAAAGTTTTTGACGCGCGATTATTAAAAGGACGGCCCTGTAGCGTAGGCTGTTAGCCTGCGCCATAAAGATCACAATTTAACAGATGATGTTACAAAAGCAACGATAGCGCACATATCTGAGGTAGCCAAGCAAATTAACTGACCCAGGTCGTAACTTAAGTAATGAGGTATTATTCAATGGAAAAACCAACACAAACAAGCCACGGTAAAAAATCAATGGAAGCCTACGTCGTGATGCTACATCTTGTATCTCAAAAAACAGCTCAGTTCACCGATATTAGGGACCTGTTATTTTGGGATGTGCGGAAACAACTAACACGCGTATCCTTGCGGAGGTAAAAAGCGGCAAACCAACAATTTCGCAAGTCCGGGCATTCTGCCGGGTGATGGACAAAAACGATGCGATCGGTGTCTTTATCACGATTGAACCTGTCAGTGCTGGCATGCGTCAAGAAGCAGCGGATATGGGCACATTCTTACATAACAACGAAACGTTTCCGCGCTTGCAATTTTGGCAAATAGACGATGCTTATTTTCAGGCTCCGAGTTCACTGCGGAATCTTATCCGTTTACCGAAGCAGTGGCTTGAACCGATGCGGAAGATGGAACGGCGTTTTACAGATACACAGGTGAATTTTAATCTGCGCGGGAATGTTGATTGACTAAAAAGGGTAAAACAAACAATGCACACCTCAGAATTTCGTCCGCTTGATGTTGAGCGTATCCGCAAAGATTTTCCGATCTTCGCGACAGAACCGCCGTTGGCGTTTCTCGATAACGCCGCGTCAACGCAGACACCGCGTCCGGTTGTTGACGCAATGGATGCCTATTACGATACCTATCGCTCCAATATCCATCGCGGCATCTATCGTATCTCAGAAGAGGCAACGGAACAATACGAACGCGCACGCGAGAAAGTGGCACAGTTGATTAACGCACCCCGCACGCGCCAAGTCATCTTCACGCGGAATACAACAGAATCTATTAATCTCGTCGCCTATAGTTGGGGGACTGAAAATATTCGGGAAGGCGATGAAATTGTCCTGACCGTTATGGAACACCATAGCAACCTCGTGCCGTGGCAGTTACTTGCACAGCGGACAGGCGCGGTACTTCGGTTCCTTGAGATCACCGATGAAGGGTTGCTTGACTTCGCACAACTCCGCGACTGCCTCACCGAAAAAACGAAACTTGTCGCTATGGGACACGTCTCTAATGTACTTGGGACCATCAATCCGATTCAGTCTGTCATTGACGCTGCGCACGCTGTTGGCGCGAAAGTCGTCGTTGATGCAGCGCAATCGGTACCCCATTTTCACGTTGATGTTCAACAACTCGATTGTGATTTTCTCGCGTTCTCAGGACATAAAATGTGCGGACCGACGGGCATCGGCGTGTTATACGGTAAAATGGAGCTGCTTGAAGAGATGCCGCCGTTCCTCGGAGGCGGTTCAATGATTCGGAGTGTTGAGCGTGATATATCAAGTTATGCAGAACTCCCGGCTAAGTTTGAGGCAGGCACCCCCAGCATTGCCGAAGCCATCGGGTTGGGGCAGGCAGTGGACTATATCACACAAGCCAATTTAGCAGCAATTCACGTTCATGAACAAGAACTCTTAAAATATGCCCATCAACGCTTAAAAGAAATCGAAGGCATTACCCTCTACGGACCGTCTGCACCCCATCAAAAGACGGGTGTTATTTCCTTTAATTTGGACGGCATCCATCCGCATGATGTGGCGGGAATTTTGGACACGCACGGTGTCGCTCTCCGGGCAGGACACCACTGCGCACAGCCGCTCATGAAGCGGTTGGATGTGATTGCCACCGTACGTGCCAGTTTTTACCTCTATAATACAGTTGAAGACGTAGATCGGTTGTATGAGGGACTCTGCAGAACACAAAAACTCATGACTCGGAGAAAATAATGAACATATATCAGGAAGAACTGCTTGACCATTACGAAAATCCGAGCAACTACGGGACGTTGCCGAACCCTGATATTTCGCACGAGGAAGACAATCCGCTTTGTGGTGATCAGATTCGCATTGACCTACTTGTTGAAGACGATAAGATCAAAGAGGTGCGTTTTTGTGGTCACGGTTGTACGATTAGTCTGGCGGCTGCCTCTATGTTAACTGAGGAGATTGAAGGTAAAAGTCTTGATGAAGTCAAGCAGCTCTCAAAAGACGACATTTTGGATATGATCGGCATCCCTTTAGGACCTGTTCGTCTCAAATGTGCGTTATTGCCTCTCAAAGTCCTCAAAGCGGGTGCTTATGGCATCACAAGTTGGCCCGGCGAAGAAGATAAGTAGGAGATACAATACAATGAGTGACAATGTAACAGCAACACAAGAAACGAAAGTTACACTCAGTGTCCAACAGTTAGAAAGTCTGATTCGTAAGGTAGTGCGTGAAGAATTGATGGAGTTTGCAGCGCAAGAACTCGGAGTTTTCCATCTTGATAAAGAATCTCCGCTTTATGAGGATATGGAGGATATTCTTGAACGTAAAGAATCCGGCGAGTTGAATTTTTACACGCACGAAGATATTTGGAATGAATGATTATCAGGCAGTTTATGAAGACAGATTTGTTCGTAATCTTACTCGTTACTCGGGTTTACGTCAACGCATCCGGCGAAAAATTGAACAGATCCTTGTGGAGCCTTATGATCGTACGGAACGGCTCGGCAGGATTTCTGGAGGATTAGATTTACGAGGGTGTCGTAGTTCACGAATAGTAGAAATTTCCGAATAATTTTTGTTATCTGTGAAGAATGCCGCCCTATCAAGGAATGTCAGTACTGTTTCTGTGAAGGACGAGACGATAAGAGAGTAGTTTTCTTGACTGTAGGTCCACATGTTCGGGCTTATACTATGAATTAAAACATAGTTTTCTGAATACACGTCCCAACCTATAAATTTAAAATTGACTGGGCTAAAAGGAAAGAGAAAAACAAACATGGCAGAATTCTATAAAGTTGCGAAAGTGAGCGAAGTACCCGCCGGCACGAAACAGTTGGTTGAGGTAGATTTCGTTCCAGTGCTACTCTTCAATATTGATGGTGAATTTTATGCAATGGAGGACGTTTGTACGCATGATGGCGGTCCTTTAGCTGAAGGTTTTCTCAACGGCGACGAGATAGAATGCCCACGGCACGGTGCACGTTTTTGCGTCAAAACCGGAGAACCGCTCTGTATGCCTGCTGTCGAAGCCATTGAATGTTACACCGTCAAAATTGAAGATGATGATATTTTGATTAGCGTTGACGAATAAACCGCTTGTTTATTTGCTGACGAGGTTTGCAACCTTGCTACCTCATAGGAGGCACCCTAATGGTATCTGAAGAAACTGTATTAGAGACTATCAAACAAATTATTGACCCAGAAATTGGAATTAACATCGTTGATATGGGACTGATCTACGGCGTGGACATCAATGACGCAACTGTGGATATTACGATGACCTTGACGAGCATGGGCTGTCCCGCTGGTGGACAGATTATCAACGGTACACAGCAGGTCACGCAGCAAATAGACGGGATTGACGAAGTTAACGTCAATGTCGTCTGGAGCCCGCCTTGGAGTATGGAAATGATGAGCGACGACGCAAAGGATGAACTCGGTTTCTTTTAATTTTTAAACTATGGACCTTCTGCTCGTTTTCGTCCGTTGTCCGAAAACGGGTTTCTGATGAGATCGGGGCCGGGTTTACGCGAAGTACGTTAGAATGCAGAGAAAGTCTGCTATGGGCGTAGTTTCTGCTGGCAAGATTTTTTAACCTCACTGAATTACCACGATTAGTAACATGCGTGTAGTTAGCAAAAGTCCGAAACTCCTGAAAAAACATGACACCGCCTTTCAGGTAGAATGGAAGGATGGACATGTCAGTTGGTATCCATACACCTATCTCCGACAAATGTGTCCGTGTGCCGAGTGCTCCATTATCCGGCATAAAGGTCGGGATGTTCATTCTCTTTTTGCACCGCAAGGTGACGGAGATATAACACTCATTGAGGTCTCGGACGATATCCAACCGCTTGATGTCCAGTTAGTCGGACGCTACGCGCTCCAGTTCAGTTGGAACGATGGGCACGACACCGGTATCTATCCGTTTGAAGTCCTGCGTGAGACGTGTCCGTGTTCAGAATGCACACCCCTTCATGAAAAGTCGCCTATTCAAACTAAGGAAAATAACTAAACAATGCAGACAACACCGTCACTTCCTGAAATCTCACCACAAGAATTGAAACAGAAACTCGACGCGAACGCATCTGTGCTGTTATTGGATGTCCGTGAGCAAAGCGAGTACGACATCGTGCATCTGGAAGACGCGCAGTTAATACCGCTCAACACGCTGCCTCACCACGTAGAAAACCTCCCGTCAGATCAAGAAATTGTGGTTTACTGCCATCATGGACAACGTAGCCTCTACGCCGTCGCCTATCTGCAACAAAACGGGTTTACGGATGCAAAGAACCTCATCGGCGGGATTGATCAGTGGGCAGTAGAAATCGATCCAACCCTACCGAGATACTAAATCGTCCTGAACAGCATAGCGAAAAAGATTGACTTTTGTCTAAAAATGCGGTATCATGTTGTTAACATGGCTTCTCTGCAAGGAAATACCTATGGCATCTCTTCCGGCGCAAACCCTCTTCACCGCTGAGGAATACATCACCCAAGAACGAAAGGCACTGCACAAGAGTGAATACCTTGACGGGCAGATATTTGCATTGTCTGGGGCAAGTCGCGTCCATAGTCTTATCACAGGCGACATATTCAATAGCCTTTACAACCAGTTAGTGGGGTCAGATTGTGAAGTCCATTCCAGTGATATGCGCGTGCGGCCGAGTCCCATAGCCTACTTCTATCCAGATGTCGTTGTTGCCTGCGGTGAACCTCGCTTTGAAGATGATGTTTACGATACACTTCTGAACCCGATTGTTATATCGTAGAGGTACTTTCACCGTCCGCTGCAGCTTATGACCGAGGGGAGAAATTTGAACACTATCAGCAACTTACATCGCTGCGAGACTACATTCTTGTGTCACAACACAAGGTCTGCGTTGAACATCATTGGCGGCAAGATCAACAATGGGAGCATACCGAATTTCGGGGATTGGACGATGGCCTGCCCCTTACTTCAATCGGATGCAAGATAGCCTTGCATGACATCTATAGGCGCGTTAATGTTGCTGCTTAAAAGGAGAACACCCGTGATCGTTGAATTTGAAAACCGCTCCGGTGATATGGAACAAGCCGAAATGGAAATTGACGAACCGTGCCCGATCTGCTGCGGAATGCTCTTCCCCGTTGTTGAATCGAAACCGGAAAGTGGATACCGCTGCAGCAGCTGCGGACTTGTCTTTGCCCCTGTAGAAGAGGAGTAGAGCACGCTGCTCCAAAATCTAATCTGCCTCTATTGCCATTCTGTTATTCAATTTTCCTGAAGTCTGGAACCTCTATCGGTGTCCCGCCGTTCGCAATGGATTGCTCCGAAACCAAACCCGGTACTGTAAAATCCATCGCCGTATAGACATCCAGCGGAGGGTTTGTATCCGTGAGGATGCTATCGACAAAATCCCGGACCTTGAAATACTCTCCGAGGTCACCGGCATTTTCTGCTTCAGCAGGCGGGTTTTTCCACCGTTCCGGTAGGCAGTCCTCAAATTGGGAGAGCGGTCTCCACTGTTCGCTGATTCCGAACTCACTCAACCAAATCTTCGGTGCTGCGCCGAGTCCACGCGAGCTCTCATAACACCCTTTTGTTCCTTGTAGACTAAAATAGGAATTTGCCGGACGATTCGAGAGCATATCAATCCGAATCTTGATTAACCCACCGCAATCTGTTTTACACAGCATCATCACTGTATCTTCCATCGCGTGCTCAGGATCGGTGTTAGTGCCAGTCCCAAGGCAACAGACACTCGCAACGCGCCCACCAAACCACTGCAGCACGGGACCGAGGCTATGCGTTGCATAGTTACACCGATTAATACCGACTTGCCAGTAATAACGCCATGTTGGATTGCCTTCTGCATCGTGATGGAGCGACTTAATGTTGTGGAGGTATTCGCCTTCTCCGAAATAGACATCCCCAAACATACCCGCCTCTACCATGCTGCGGATCAGCACATTAGGCTTAGAATAACACGTATTTTCAGCCATCGTGTATTTGGCGGATGCTTTCCGAACTGCCCGCACTAAATCGTAGCACTCTTCTAAATTGACGGCAGCAGTTACTTCGCTGATGACGTGTTTCCCCGCTTCCAACGCTTTGATCGACTGCGGTACGTGCAGATTTTCCGGTGTCGCAAGCACAACAAGGTCTACGGCATCCAGCATCGCTTCATAATCTGTAAACCGTTCGGAAACGCCGTACCGTTCAGCAACGCTTTCAAGGGTCGCCGCATTGATGTCACAAAACGCTGTCACCTCGGTTTCTGCTATCGCGCTAAATGGTGCTATGTATGAACTCCCACGATGTGCACCAACGATTCCCACTTTCAGTTGATTCGCCATGCTATATACCTCTCAGTTCGGTGAAATATTCAGATTTCCGAAACTTGATCTATAAAGGTCTGTAATGATAGCATAACACATTGTGCGGAATTTATCAGCAAACTTTCTTAGGAATGTGTATCAAATTTTTTACTTGAAAAACTTATCCTAAACATGCTAAAATGCAATAAAAGATATTCGGATTAGGATAAATAGCGAAATATATCCATTACAAATCAAATCTGGCAAGATTAAACAGATCATCGCAAGGAGCATAAAGTTTCACCTTCAAACATCCCTTAGTGAATGTAAAGGATAAAAACCATGCCTACACTTCCTTTTACAATTGATGCTGAACTCCTAAGAGAACTTGGAGAAAGACTCGTTGGTAAACCGCACATCGCATTGGCTGAGTTGGTTAAGAACAGTTACGATGCTGACGCAACTCAAGTGACAATTAATTTTACACCCAACAAAGACAAAATTGAAATTAGTGACGATGGCCATGGAATGAACCTTGACGAATTCAAAAAATTTTGGATGCGGATTGGTACAACCCACAAAAGAGAAAAGCGATCAAAAAACTTAGGACGGCTTATGACAGGTTCTAAAGGCGTAGGGCGATTGGCTGTCCAATTTCTTGCTAATAAATTGACAATTTTAACCATCCCCGCAGATAAAAATAGTAAAGGTCTTAAAGTTCACATTGATTGGAAAAAAGCTATAGGAACTAAACGAACAAAAACTAAAGAACTTACGGAAGTCAAGGTTACCTACAATGAAGTTGATCGTAATCCATCGGATAAAGGTACTTCAGTCATCTTGGAAGAACTCAAAGATGAGTGGACAGAAGATTCGGTTAAAGAATTGGCTTCAGAGTTATGGTGGCTTCAGCCCCCTCTTAACCTCTCTACGGAGGATTTAAAAAACCGCTTTAAGATTCATTTTCGATCAACACTTCAGGAATACTCCAAGAGATTTTTAGAACAGATGAGTGCAATAAAAAGAATCTGGCTTGCCCGACTCGTTGGCAACACAGAAGATGGAGAAGTAAAGTTTTCCTTACAATTTCCGGGTGAAGGACCAACTGTTCATAGATGTAAAATTGCTGACTTTATTCATAATAACGGAAAGTTCAATAAAAAAGAAAACCTTAACATGTGTCAATTTGAAATTAGAATCTATAATTTATCAGGCAAGCAGAAATTTGGAATTAAGGTCGGTGAAGCGCGAGCGTATTTCAAAAATCATGGGGGTGTGCATGTTTACGATGGGGGTTTCCGTCTTCCTTATTATGGTTCACCAGAAAGCGATTGGCTGAAACTTGAGTATGATCATTCGCATCGCCAATATGTTTCCCAGCTTCTTCCCAAGGAAATCCAAGTATTCAGAGCCCTATACGATTTACCAACTCTTGGGCGTGTTCTTGGGGTTGTGGAAGTTGATACTTCCCAAGAACCCAATCTTGAAATTATGATCACGCGAGACCGTTTAGCCGAAACGACTGCTTACAAGGATCTTGTGACAACCGTTCGTTACGCACTTGATTGGTATGCCAATGAAACTGCTCGGCGAAAAATTCAGAAGAAAGAAGCATCATCTGAACCTACCTCATTGACATTCGAGTATGTTGAGGAGGTATTAGAATATTACAAACCGGACATTCCTGAAAAGATTTATCAGGAAATTTATGAGAAAGTCCAAGAAGCAACAACGGCAGCAAAGACCCAGCAAGAACTCGCTCTTAAACAGGTGGGACTTCTTACTTCCCTCGCCACAGCCGGTATTTCCGCGTTGTCGTACCAGCATGAATTGAAAAAACAATTCGCTTACATTGAAGACCTGATTGATAGAATGAAAAATATTAGGACAATGCGTTCCGAACTCCAAGAAAATCTGAATTCGCTGAGCACAGAATTAGCATTATGGCTCAAAAGAGCAAAGGCGACAAATCTCCTATTTGACTACATTGCGGATACCGAAAATACACAATTGCGCCACAGCTTACGGGCCAGAATGGTGGTTGAAGATATTACCGATCAAACAAGTTTTTTGGCAAGGGACACTGAGATTGATTATAGTCAAATTGATAAATATTTACGTCTTCCTAAGGCATCATTCGCTGAATGGGGTGCCATTTTTCAAAATGTTTTCATCAATGCCTTCAATGCAATGCTTGATTCGCCGAAACCGCTGCTACACATCAGTTGCCGTTCCCGTGGAAAATCTCGGGAAATTCTTATTCAGGATACAGGACACGGAATTAATCTCAAAGATGCAGATAGGCTTTTTGAGCCCTTTGAGAGGGAATCAAAAATTTCGGATGCAAGAAAAGCACTCGGCTACGGCGGCACGGGACTTGGACTCACGATCATTCGACTGCTTGCAAATAATATCGGATGTCGCGTTAGATTTGTTGAGCCAGAAGACGGATTTAGCACCGCATTCTCAATTTCGTGGAGGGAAATCAAGTGAAGAAACAAAAAATCCTAATATACGATGATGAACATGGACGTATAGACGATTTTAAACGAAAATTGGAGGAGGGTCTTGACCAAGCAGGGCAAAGCGAAGATTTTGATATTATAGCCTTAGAGAATGATACGTTTCAAGACTCAATACGCGTGTTGCAGCAAAGGCAAATTGACTTTCGGAGTGGAGAAATAGACCTTGAAAATAGGTCCGAGGGTGCCGCGGAAGAAATTGATGACGCATCAATTTTTATCATTGATTACGATCTATTGGGAAGTCAAGCGGAAAAATCCCCAACAGGATCTCTAACGGGTGAAATCATTGCTTATCTTGTCCGCTGCTTTTCGCGTTGTAAACTGATAATTGGCTTAAATCAATATGGCAGTAATCCTTTCGATTTAACGCTAAGAGGAGACTTGAATTCATTCGCCGATTTGAATTTAGGAGAAAAACAACTGGACAACCCCGATCTCTGGAGAGGTGATTGGGGAGATTCCAGGCAAGGATTCAGACCTTGGCACTGGCCGAATCTATGCGATTTACTACGCTATTTTGATAAAAGAGTCAAAGACATCCAAGATAAGTTGGATAAACCGATTAGCGAATTTTTCAATTTTGATAGAGAATTGTTCCTGTTACTACCCCGCGAAATCGTTGAATTCATTGAAAAACCAGAAGAAAAAGAACATTTTCAAACTACGTTCCGGGAATTTGTAACGGAATCTGGGAATGGTCTAAGAGTTAAAGATAAGATTAGCTTGAATGATGATACTAAGGATCACATTTTGGCGAGAGTCGGTGCTGCGAGAATATCAAAGTGGTTGGAGCGTCTTGTTCTACCAGAGCAAGATATTCTTGTAGATGCCCCGCATTTGGCCTTAAGGTATCCAAGTCTAATTACCAGTGATAAAAAAAAAATTGAGAATTGGAACAAAATAGCACAATTAATAGAACACGACAAATTGGGACTTAATACAGACTTAATTGAGCCCTATAGATTTAAAAAAGATCATTGGATTTCTCGACCCGTCTGGTTTTGGGATAAACTGCGCGAATCTGAAAATGTTAGGAAAATCATAGAGCCTTGGGTAACCGTCAAACCGAATTGGGTATTTTGTGAAGATGCCTCCTACTTCTATGATAGAGAAAATTGTAGAGAGTTCCTCGCCAGTACTGCTTCTCCGTTTACCCAAAGGTTTGTAAAATATTTTACTGAAGATGAAGTTGATTACCGCCCCAGAGTCCGGTTTTCAATGTGAATTTTTATAGAAGGATACAAGGCAGAAAATGCAGAAAGTTATCACCACCTTGAAAGATATTCTCACACCTCTATGTAAAAACCGGAAAGATATATGGGCTAACGAAAATTGGATACATGTATTCTCAGAGTGGCCACCTATAGCGTGTGAAGATATTGAAGCCTTGTTCAGGCTAGCGAAAACTGAGCCTGAACCTATTGAAATGGATTTCTCGGAATCCGAACGGGGAAAGGTGATATATTTACCGCCACTGGAAAAAGATCCAGACTGCGTACCGATCTTATCTTTATATTTCAACCTAAAAGAGCCGCAAAGTATCGCAAAACTGAGAGTCTTGTTAGTCCGGGTTGATGAGAATCGAAAACCTCATGGAATTTACGGAATTGGATTTCGAATGGAAACACCCGAAAAAATAAACCAAGGTGTAAATTCCTCAGTTAATAGTCAGCATGTGGACACAGTTAATAATAGTGGATCTCACGATTTTCACCATGCCCAGCTTATACGAAAGTTCGGTCAAAGGAAACTGGATAACAAACTACAAATTGATTGCCCCATTTGGTTGCCACAATCGCAGCCTTCTTTTCCATTGCCAGCTGAATGTCCAGTGACACTGCTGATTTGCTTGCTTGTGACGCTATATGGTCGGAAATATTACAATCAGTTCCTTACAGATCATAAC
>VXZK01000011.1 GCA_009845545.1 Candidatus Poribacteria bacterium | reverse complement strand
ATGCGATCTTTTTTGTAGCACAATTTTTAAGGAGGATAGTCAATCAAATGTCAATTTTAGATAATAAACGATATTTCTGGTGCGCCGTGGCGATTTTATTAGGACTTGCATCAGTCATGCCAATGCTTGCGAGTGCTGAAACACTGAAGGTCGTCGTTCAAGATCAAAATGGGAACGCTATCCCAGAAGCGAAAGTGCAAATCGGAAACCAAGAACAGACAACGGATGCATCTGGAAATACTCTGTTTAGCGACGTGACCGGTGCGCAATCGCTGACGGTAATAGCGATCGGATTTTCGAGTAAACGCCTGAATACGACTGCTGGACAGACCGAAGTGACAGTGGTCCTTGCGCCGATCCAAACCGTTGATGCAGTTGTGGTGGTGGGTACCCGTAGCATAGGCAGAAGAGCACTGCAGGCACCCGTGCCGATAGAAGTTGTCAACAGGGAGCAGCTGAGCCTTACCGGTCAATCTGAAACGGGTCGTGTGCTTCAGATGTTAGTCCCTTCCTTCAATTTCTCAAGTTCAACGATTAGCGACGGTACAGATGCGCTACGTCCGGCAACGCTGCGTGGCTTGGGTCCTGATCAAACGCTTGTGCTTGTCAACGGCAAACGTCGTCACAAGAGTGCATTGTTACACGTTAATACGTCGGTCGGTCGTGGTACTGCCGGAACAGACTTCAATGCGATTCCGTCAGCGGCGATTGAGCGGATTG
The DNA here is from genome assembly GCA_009845545.1 of Candidatus Poribacteria bacterium. GTDB lineage: Bacteria > Poribacteria > WGA-4E > WGA-4E > WGA-3G > WGA-3G. Next base: position 10,298 of record VXZK01000011.1, on the reverse strand, counting down.
AAGTCCTCCGGGATGGCGCGGCGGCGCAATACGGCTCTGATGCTATCGCCGGTGTTATCAATATTGTGCTGAAAGACGATGTGGATACAGGCAATGCTGACATCTATTGGGGGCAGACCTACGAAGGTGATGGCGATACATGGAATGGTAACGCGAACTACGGTATGAAGGTCGGCGAATCCGGGTTCTTGAATCTCACCGCCGAATGGCGCGACAGATACCGCACAAACCGCGCTGGACTCACTGGTAATTTACAGTATGATTTGTTAGAAGCGGCTCCGGGCGAGCCGATTGCTGTGATAAATGACGAGCAAAAAGCCGGGATGCGGTTTGACGCACGCGAATATACATTCGAGCGTCAAAACTTCCGAATCGGGGATGCTGACTCGTCGCAGAAAGTTGGATTTTATAACTTCGGACTCCCCCTTGCTGAAGGTTTAGAACTCTATTCTTTTGGTGGATACTCCTCACGCGAAAACAATAGTGCGGGTTTCTATCGCAGAGCGAACCAGGCATCACGAACCGTCACCGAAATTTATCCCGATGGATTCTTGCCAGAGATTAACACCGACATCGGTGATACCTCTCTCGCTTTAGGTATGGCATGGACACATGAATCGACTGACCTGAATGTTGATGTTAGCATCAACCACGGTTTGAACACATTCGACTTTTTGATTTCTAACTCTCTGAATGCCTCTTATGGTGCGAGCAGTCCGACTGCCGCGGATGCTGGTGGTTTTGAACTCTCGCAAACAGCGTTCAATTTAGATATCACCTATCCGTTGGACTATCAGTCCTCGCTCGTCAACCTTGCGGGCGGTATTGAATTCCGTAGAGAAGGTTACGGCATCCATGCGGGTGAACCGCTCTCATGGATTAATGCCGGACTTGGTGTAGACGATGCTGCTGGTGGTATTCAAGTCTTCCCTGGCTTCCGACCCGACAACGAAGTCAACGAGAGCCGAACCAATATCGCTGGCTACGCGGACTTTGAATCTTATCTCAGTGGGCAACCGGGCGCTGGGCTCCTCGTCGGCGCAGCGGTGCGCGGTGAACAGTATAGCGACTTCGGTGCGACCATCACAGGAAAAGCGACGGCTCGCTACGACCTGACGAAACAGGTTGCGATCCGTGCAGCCGGTAGCACTGGTTTTCGGGCCCCTTCACTGCAACAGCTCTACTTCAACAATATTAGCACGCAATTCAAAGTAGATGCTGACGATCTTGATAAGGACGGAAACACTGAAGAACTGATAGCACTTGAAGTCGGCACCTTCCGTAATGACAGCGATGCTGCACGTGCCCTCGGTATCCCTGACCTGAAAGAGGAGACTGCATTCAACGTCTCCGGTGGTTTCGTGTTGAAACCGCTTGAAAAGATGTGGCTCACGGTTGATGGATTCCTCATTCAAATCGATGATCGTATTGTTCTGAGTGGCAGTTTTAGTGCTGATGACATAGAAGATTTAGCCGCGGCGGGCGCGAGTAGTGCGCAAGTGTTCACGAACGTCGCCCAAACACGTACACAAGGCGTTGATGTCGCAGCGGGCTACCTACATGCTTTCGACAACGAATCCCTGCTTAATTTGAAAGTTGCGTTGACATGGGCAGATACTGAGGTTATCGGTGACGTGGATGCACCGGAAATCCTCATTGGGCGTGAAGACACCCTTTTTCCATCACAAGAACGCTCTATGATTGAGGAGTGGCAGCCGAACACACGGGTTAATCTTAGCGCGGATTACATCATCGGTGATCTCACTATTGGTGGTGCTTTGCGCTACTTCGGTAGTTACACTGTCCAAGAAGGAAGTGGCGACGATCCTGCCCGTCAGACGTATGGCGGGAAATGGATCACCGACATCCAGAGCAATTATCAGTTGAACGAAGGGCTATCGCTGACGATCGGTGCGAACAATCTGTTGGATCAGATGCCTGATCTGAATGAGATTGGGCAGTCGCGCGGTGGTACTTTAAAGGACAGCACGGGCAATGTCATTGTTGACTCGCCCGGTGTGTTCACGTATTCGAGAAGGTCGGCTCCTTTCGGTTTCAACGGCGGGCTTTACTACGCGAAGTTATCCTATCGTTTTTAGGATAGTTATTAGAGGTGCTTGAAACATAAATATAGGCGCGGTTTGAAACCGCGCCTTTTTCTATTGCATCTATTTGCATAATGTGCTAAATTTTGTCCGATATTTGAAACTAAAGGAGAACTATTGAATGCATCGAAATCTCTTAATCTTTTGTGTAGTGGTGCTTTTTATAGGTGCCATTATTATGCTGAACATCCGCGCTGTCGAAAGCCAGAGTGATATGGTCCAGCGTGGCAAATATCTCGTGGACGCAGTTGCTGCGTGCGGATATTGTCATACACCGCGCGTGGGTGCCGAGTATAATATGAATATGTATCTCGCCGGGCATCCTGCTGGGCAGCCTTCCCCACGCTATAATTTCCGGATGATCCAACAGGGCATTTTTATGGTAACTGCGCCGCAGCTCAGTGCTTTCTCGGGTGCGTTTGGAACCAGTTTCGCCTCAAATTTGACCCCCGATAAAGAGACTGGGTTAGGCGAATGGACACAGGAGATGTTCATTGGAGCAATGCGGACTGGACATCATCAAGGTGTTGAAAGCAACCGGAAGATCTTTCCTCCGATGCCGACAAAACACTACGCGCAAATGAACGATGAAGATTTGAAGGCGATTTGGGCGTACCTTCGGACAGTTAAACCGGTTAGAAACGAAGTTAATCCTGCCTTGGATCACCAAGGGAGACCAAAATAATAGATTTAAAATTTGGAGACATTCTTTATGGCATCAGGAAAAAAACAGGTTCGCATCTGTGTCGTCGGTATGGGGATCGGTAAACCCAACGGCGCGGCACTCGCCAGAAACCCACGTGGCAATGTTGTCGCACTCTGCGATTTACTTGAAAACCGGATGAAAGACTTTGCCAAGGACTTACCCGGTAAAGTTAAATTCTACACGGATTATAAAGAGATGTGCAAAGCCTCTGATATTGATGCGGTATTTGTCGGGACACCGAATCAGTGGCATGTACCGATCGCGTTGGAGGCTGTGCGGAACGGCAAACACGTGATGGTAACGAAACCGCTCGCGGATTCTGAGGCAGCGGCACAGAAATTGGTCACAGCAGCGGAAGCAGCGGGGGTCGTCAATATGATGTCGCTCTCTACGCGCTTTGGCAAAGAGTGTCAATATCTCGGTAATCTTGCACGCGATAATTATTTCGGTGAACTCTATTACGCGCGGGCACGGAGCGTCCGGAGGAGCGGTATCCCGGCGTGGAACCTCGGTTTCATCCAGAAAGGCGGCGGCGCATTTCGCGATATGGGTGTCCATGTGCTTGACTCCGCATGGTGGATTCTTGGGTTACCGAAGCCAATCGCGGTGTTAGGTGCTGCGGGCGCGAAGTTCGGCCCTCGCGGACTCGGCTATTGGAAGGGGACGAAAGCTCCTAAAGAGATCTATGAGAAATATGATTCCGACGATTACGCCGGTGGGTTTATTACGTTTGAAGGCGGTGTCGGCTTGCAGGTCGAAAGTTTCTGGGCATCACACCAACCTGATGAATTTCAGATTGAGCTCTTCGGTACAGAGGCAGGGGCAACTATGAACCCCTTGCGACTTTATCAAACCGATAAAAAAGGTGCATTTGAGGACATAGATGGGAAACCGCCAAAGAGTAAGTATGAGTCAACGTGGGACGCTATCGCTGGTCACTTTATCGAATGTATCTTAGATGACGTAACCTGTAAGGCACCGCTCCGACACGGGCTGGTTGTCCAGCAGATGATGGAAGGGCTGCTCCGGAGTGCTGAGACGGGACGCGAAGTTCACATTGAGGCATAAAAAATGTTATTTGAACTGACAACGCTACGCAACGACTTTGAAAGGGACGGCTTCGCTATCGCACCGAACCTGTTTACGCGAAGTGAAGTCCAACGGCTCAAGTCAGAATGTATCGACATCTTGGAAGCCGTTAAAGCGGAGACAGGTTCAGTCGCTGGACACGGCGTACATGTCGGTTTAGCGACGCGGAGTCCGGTCTTCCAGAAAGCGGTCGGTGACGAGCGAATCCTCGACATCTTGGAAGCTATCCTCGCGCCGGACATCGAATTTTTGAGTGATAAGGTGGTCTTCAAGAGTGAAGCGATGACCTTCGCGAGTCCTTGGCACCAAGATTGGCACTACTGGCACGGGGCACACAAAGTCTCGATTTGGGTTGCGCTTGACGATGCGACTGTTGAAAACGGGTGCCTTAAGTTATTTCCGGGTTCGCACACATCCGCGATTGTCCATGACGGCGATGCCACTGATGGACACGGTTTCGGCAATCGGCTGCGTCCCGGTGCAATTGACGAGAACCTCGCTATCACCGCAGAGATCGAAGCGGGTGGTGCCGTCTTTTTTCACGATTTGACACTCCACTCCAGCCATCCGAACCGTTCTGGCGAAGAACGCTGGGTTTGGATTCCGACATACCGCGACGCAAACGCTGAAGATAACGACTATCCGTGGGCGGTCGCTGCGAAAGTTTTAAGGGGCGAAAAGTTGTCTGAACCGGATTTTCGGGATTAGGGAGTTAGCGAGGTTCTTACTAAGAAGTTTCGCTTATACGCAAGGATTCTGACACACAAGGAAAACATGGACAACATCACGGAAATTATAAACGATTTTGGCGAAAGTATTGTTCGCGTAGATGGTGATATTCCTATCAATTTGCCAACAAAAAATGGCGACAGATTTTTATTTATTAGTCATGACCAGAGTTTTCTGACCCACGGCTTGCATAAGTACCCTGCCAAATTTTTCCCAGAGTTACCGCGTTGGCTCATCAAACGGTATTCTCAAGCAGACGACTGGATCCTCGATCCATTTGCCGGGAGCGGGACCACAAATGTTGAGGCACTCCTTTCAAAACGGAACTCTGTCGGTATTGATGTTGATCCATTTTCACGCTTCATTTCAAAAGTGAAAGTAACGCCTTTGGTCGAAAAAGAACTCAAGTCCGCGCAGAAGGCACTTCTGGACGCTATTCTTAACTACCGCCCTTCGCTTATCGCTGAATCCGATCTACCGGAATTTCCGTATCGGGACAATTGGTTCAACAAAGAAATTCTATTGGAACTCACCTATTTAAAAAAGCAGATTGAGTCGATAGACACCGACGCTCCGATTAAAGACTTCTTCAAAGTGTGCCTCTCGTCTATTATCCGTGCTGTCTCTAACGCCGATGATAATTGTACGCGTACGGTAATTCGGAAGAAATTGAATAAATTGGTTCGACCGCGAGATGCCCTGAACCGTTTCCTAAAAGCACTTCATGTTAAGGTGCCTAAAATAGTGGCATTTTCCGAAAATTATCCATCAGGTTTAAACGCCGACTTTCCGGAGGACATGGACGCACGGAACATTAAGTATGAAACGAATTATTTCGACCTCGCGTTAACCTCGCCACCGTATGTCAATGCCGTTGACTACCCGAGAACACATCAACTGGAGATGTATTGGTTAGGCTTCGCACAGGACTCTCTAACAACTTTGAAAAAACAGAATGTCGGCACAGAAAGCGTTTCAGCCAGCCATTATAAAGTTCGACACGAAATAGGTGTACCAGAAGCGGATAGCGTGATAGCGAACATTTTTGAAAGTGATCCGAGACGAGCCTTCATCGCTTTCAAGTATTTAGAGGACATGCGAAAGAATCTGAATGAAGTTTACAAAGTGCTGCGCGAAGGTAGTAGATATGTCATTGTCGTCGGCAATAATCGCATTCGGGGGCATTTGTTTGAGAATTGGAAGTATCTTATGCCAATCGCCGAAGATATTGGGTTTGAAATTGAAACTTACTTCGGTTCAGAGATTATCAAGCATTTTATTAAAGTCCCCAGAGGGGAACGTATCAATACTGATTGGATTATAGTTTTGAAAAAATAACAGAACAGAGGCGGAAGCATGCATAACATCGCAGAGAGAGGCAGACAAGCATCAGTAGATGGATTTGCTCATGAGCACATTGCTGCAGGGATCTTGATGAAAAGATACCAAAATGTTTCATTGGTTGACTTACCATTATCCCCTTATGACATTATTATCGTTCGTAGAACAGCAGATAATAGTGAGGACATTATCCGTGCGCAAGTAAAAACAGCGACTCAATCAGTTCCCTTTACAGGAGGCGGCAGAGGAGGCGTTGATAGAACGTACAAATCAGACGTTAAGACTTATACCCAATCTACTGCAACTTCAGACGTTGTTATTGGCGTTCATCCAATAGGCAATAATGCGTTTGAACTCTATTTTGTTCCAACCATTCTTATTGAAGAGCTCAATCAGAAGAGTATCTCAATTAAAAAGATCAAAGATCTGAAAGAAAACTACACCATTTTAGAAAACTGTAAAGATAGGAAAGTCGTTATTGATAAATGCAGAGAATATGGTATTCTATCATCAGAGTCCCGTTACTTGTTCAGCGTGTAGTATGATGCACGTCGCATCTGGCCGCGTACGCTGCAAAACTGTTTAGTTTGTGCCACCGTGGACCCTTTCAGCAAAGTAGAACATGCAATATTTATTTTCAGAAATGGTATAGTATCAAAAACGTTAGCCCGTAATGAAATGGAGGGCGACTTTACGGGAAAGAACGTAAAAGTTTCTAACTCGCCTGAACGAACCGCAAGGAAAGTAAAAAAAATGTTTAAGAACCTAAGCACTGGTGCAATCGGCATCCGGGCGAACATGAAAGAAGGTTTAGACCTCGCGAAAAACGCCGGTTTTGAAGGTCTCGATCTAAGTATTGATGAAGCCAACCAACTATCACAAGCACACTCTGTCCAACACGTCAAAGACCTCTGGTCGGAAGCGGGTATTGCTATGGGCGGCTGGGGTTTCGGTGTCAATTGGCGCGGTCCCGATGCCGACTACTACGCCGGTTTGGCGCAGCTGCCAGAACGTGCAGCACTCGCTGCGGAACTCGGTTGCTATCGCACAACGACCGTTGTCGGTCCTGCCTCAAACGATATGACGTATCAGGAGAATTGGGATTTCTCCGTCAAACGGTTGCGTGGTGTCGCTGAGATTCTTAAAGACCATGGGCATTCACTTGGACTGGAGTTTATTGGACCGGCAACGAGTCGTAAGAGTGCCAAACATCTCTTCGCCTATTCCATGGATGCGATGTTAGGACTCGCCGCTGCTGTCGGGACGGGGAACGTTGGGCTGCTGTTCGATACATGGCACTGGTACACCTGTCGCTCCACAGTGGACGATGTACGCAAACTCTCTGCCTCGGATGTCGTTTACGTCCACATCAACGATGCACCTGCTGGTATTGACCCTGACGATCAGATTGATAACATCAGATGCCTTCCTGCGGAGACGGGCGTGATCCCTCTCACGGAATTGATGCAAATTCTGACAGCGCTCGGTTACGACGGTCCTGTGACACCGGAACCCTTCAGCAAAGCGGTGAACGAGATGGAACCCGCAGATGCGGCGAAAGCGACTGCGGAATCATTGGATCAGGTGTGGGAAAACGCAGGTTTGTAATTGTTGACCACCTCATGGGCGGGAGAACCACTTGCTTTCCATAACGTCTACGGAGAGAACTCATGGAAAAAATAAAGACTGTTGACATTCATGACAAAGTTTTTGAGGAGACCTATACCGCCCATATCCAAAGAAATGGTGCGAACTGGCTTGGACAGATACCCGACGTTCCAAAAGTTAAATGTGAGGCACCTACGGAAGCCGTACTCCTGAAAACCCTTGAAAAAAAACTTCATGAGGCACTCGTCGCCGAAGAAGAGGCTTGGGAGCAGCAATTTGAGGAAGACGTGAAAGCCGGACGGCTGGATCACCTTGCCGAGAAAGCCATTAAGAATTATCGAGAAGGCAAATACCGAAGCATAGACGAACTACAGAAGTTATTGTAGTATGGAACATATTCTTGATGACGATTTTTGGGATGCCTACGCCGAACTTCCGCCCAATGTTCAAAGACGCGTCCCTCAGAAATTTCAACTCCTTCGGCAGAATGCTAGACATCCTTCTCTTCGTTTTAAAAAGGTTGGAGACCTTTGGGCAATCCGTGTGAGTAGAGGTTATAGGGCTTTAGCCCGTCAAGAAGAAGGGGATTTCATCTGGTTTTGGGTTGGAACACATAGCGAATACGAGAGACGGATTTCATAGGCGGACTTTTGTTTTTCGTGGTGCTTGTTCCATTTGCCTGTCATACTATTGTCGAAAGTAAGTATAGGAGCGTGACACAACGTGCAACTTATTAATAAAGAGAGCATCCTCGCGATGACGCACTTATGGGAAGGTGAGCGGTTTCCTGACGGACGGCCCCGCGTTCCTGATGATATTCTTCGACGAATGAAGGCGATCAGTATTGAGCAGGCGTGGGGTGTTCTCAACGGCAACAACTATAAGTTCCAATTCGCGGGCGATTGGATGAACCTCCACCCGGATCGGATTCTCGTTGGCAGGGCAGTGACGTGTGCGTTTGTGCCGATCCGTCCGGATTTCAACGACGCTATCTCGGCGCAAGGCGAAAAAGAGGATCGCGTCGGGGGTCAAAACTCATGGGTGATTGATACGCTCGTCCGCGATGATGTCATTGTTGTGGATCTCTTCGGTAAAGTGAAGGATGGCACTTTCGCCGGTGATAATCTCGGCAATTCTATCTATGCAAAAACAGGCACAGGCATGGTCATTGACGGCGGCATCCGAGATTTGGATGGCATCTACGAGTTACCTGATTTCGCTACATTCGTGCGAGGTGTGGATCCGACGGGTATTGCGAACGTCACCTTGACGGGTATCAACATCCCGATCCGGATTGCGGAGGCGACGGTTTTACCCGGCGACATTGTTTTAGGCAGACGTGGCGGCGTTATCTTTATTCCACCGCATTTCGCACAACAAGTAGTCGAACAAGGCGAAGAGGTTGCCCTGCGAGATCGGTTCGGGCATCAACGGCTGCGTGAAGGTGTGTACACTCCCGGCGAGATAGATCGCAAATGGTCGGAAGAAATTGAGGCAGACTTTGCGAAATGGCGTGAGAATCAAGATCCCGAATAACTAAGGAGATCTCTAAATATGAAACCTGATCAAGTGATAAACCAAGATCCTGAGATTCACGGGGGTATTCCGGTATTTACGGGAACGCGGGTCCCCGTAAAGGCACTCATTGATCACCTAAAAGCCGGAGATAGTCTTGACTATTTTCTTGAGGGATTCCCTTCAGTTTCTCGGGAGCAGGCGATCGCTTTTTTAGAATTCGCCTTGACTCAAACAACAACCAGAGATTCAAAATAACATGCGCGTTCTACTTGATGAAAATTTAGACTGGCGAGTTGTACGATATTTTGATCCCGATTTTCAAGTCACGACGGTTTCTCGGCAGAGGTGGAAAGGCATGCGAAATGGTGAACTCCTTGAGCAAGCCGCGGCAACATTTGACGCGCTCGTGACGATGGACAAAGGTATCGAACATCAACAGAACCTCCGTAAATACGAAATCAGTGTCATTCTCATCTCTGCAAGAAGCAATCGGCTTGAGGACGTTCAACCCGCTATGTTGAGAGTCAATGAGGCGTTAAGAGAAGTTCAATCCGGACAGATTATCCACGTGACAGTCAAGTAATGCCACTCAAACCTGCCTGACAGACACTGACAATAAAAGCGGAGGCACGGATTGCAGCAGAGACGGATCGGCGGCAAGCATTAGAACGTGAATTAGAACAGCTCCGCCGACAACTCGCAAACCGATAACAGAAAACATGCTGTTGTAATCGGTGTAGCATAATCTATTAGGTTGTGCCTCATCTTTGACAAGACTGGAAAATTCCTAAATCCCGTCCGGTCGGTTTTTGATAACCTATCGTCCAATTTTGAGAATTTAGAAGGAGAGTTTTTTGAACGATTTTTTGTTTGTATATGTAGTTGTGCAAGGTCTTCTATTGATAGGTGCTATTATCTTCTTACGGTGGGAAAAAAATTGGTATACACATACCAACACGTGTGCTTCGATTGTAACTGTTGTGGGTGTCTTTGGAACTTTTTTGGGAATTTATATTGGACTTCAAAATTTTCATCCGGACCCAGATAAAATGCAAGATGGGATTGAGGGATTATTGCGAGGACTTAGGTATGCGTTTCTTACTTCCCTTGTGGGTATTGGGTCAGCAGTTGTCCTAAAAATAACTGCAGAACTCATAGCGAGTACGCGTTATGAATGGTTGAAAGTGATACGAAAGTTAATC
>VXZK01000285.1 GCA_009845545.1 Candidatus Poribacteria bacterium | reverse complement strand
TTCCAAGGTATTGTGTCTTAACCGCAAGGAATAATAAAAAAATGAAACGTTTGATTTTTGAAGATATATACAGTTGGGGTGTCTTTAGCCAGGAACGGCAGATAGATTTTAACGGGCATTTGTGGGTGCGTCCTGACGGGAATATCCTTATAGATCCGGTTGCAATGTCCGATGCCGACCGGGAACACCTGACAGCACTCGGCGGCGCGAAGTCAATCGTTCTCACCAATGCCGATCATGAACGTGAAGCCGCGATTTTTCAAGAGTGGACAGGTGCGGACGTGATTGTCCATGAAGCCGATGCGGACGCGCTGAATATAACACCGGCGCGAACAGTGCAGGATCGCGAAGCGATTGTGCCGGGTTTACATGCTATCCACCTCAATCATGGGAAAAGCCCTGGCGAGATTGCGCTCTACTTTCCAGAAAAACAGACCGTCCTGTTTGGAGATCTCGTGGTCGGCGAACCGATGGGGGCGTTGACTTTACTCGCCGATAGCAAACTGAGCGATCCACCGAAAGCATCCCTTGAACTGCGCAAAATCTTGGCACTCCGCTTTAACACAATTCTTGTCGGTGATGGACACTCCATCTTTAAAGACGCGCGGCAATATCTCGTTGATTGTTTGCAAGCGCGGCGCGATATCTACATTAACCGCATTCATATTGATCAGATAGAGTGGCATTATAAAAACGCACCACACCCTTATGACTTTGAGGACAAAGATATTGACCCGCTCATTGGTGGCAAGAATTTGGGGTATCGAATTATACGCCTTCAACCCGGTAAAATGAGTTTCCCGATGCATTTCCACAACTTCGGCGAGGAAATGTGCTATGTGATGGAAGGTGCTTGCACGCTTAAAACCCCCCGCGGTGATGTGGCGGTAACGGCGGGGGATTTCATCGCATTTCCGCCCGGCACAGTCGGGGCACATAAGTTCGTGAACAACACTGATGCTCCGGTTGTGTTCTTTATTTTGGGGACTACCACGCCACATGATGTCAGCGAGTATCCTGACTCCAATAAGGTGTTGCCGTACGTCGTGGGAAAGATTTATCGTAAAGACCCGAGTCTGAGTTATTGGGATGGCGAGGTTTAATAGTTAGGCATCTCTAACTTTCAACCTACGCACCCTTTGGTTCTCTTTTGCCCGCGCATCTTCCAAATCCGGATTGACAATCGCACGCAGCACAGCTTCCATTTCACTGCGTTTTGCTGCATATTCAGGCTTTGATGCCAAATCGTTGTCCTCCAACGGGTCCGTCGCGACATCGAACAATTGCGGTTCGCTTCCGACGTAATGACATAACTTGTAATCTCCACGTTTGAGCATAAAACCGGCGTTAAGCATCCCCATGTCAACTACCCAAGCCTAAAGATTTGGGAAACCTGTAGGCGCGTCAAACAGTGTTAACTGTGTTGCGTTCTGCAAGTCCAAATCTTGTGCTTCGTTCTTGTTTCTCGCTTCATTGAGGTCGGTAACCCAACGCTCTCCACGAAGGGCAGCAGCTGCCCTAAAAAGTATGTTTAATGCAGCGTTGTGGTCTCGGTCTAAAGAAGTGCCACAAGCCTGACACTTAAAAGTTCGGATCACCAACGATAGTTTCTTTGGCGATTTCTGACCGCAGTGAGAGCAGATTTGCGAGGTATTCTTAGGATCAACTTGGTGGAAGTGCAAACCGTCTCTTTCGGCTATGTCCGCACACCACTTAAAGAATGTTCCCCAAGACGCATCGGAAATGCTCTTGCTGAGGTGTTTGTTCTTGACCATATTGGAGATGCTCAAATCCTCTGCCACTAAGACATTGTTTTCCAAGTGGTGGTAGAGTTTGTAGATAAGTTTTCCAATAAAGTCTTTACGTTTATTTACCGTCCGTTCCTGATGCAGAGCAGACGCATGAACGGCTTTATACCAGCGGTGGCTGCCTTTTTTACGGCGTGCCATCGTCTGATTGTGCTTGTGCAGCAAACCTTCTGCTTGACGATACCAACGCGGGTTATCCTCTTTTTCGCCTTCAGAAGTCGTCAGGTAATGCGTTGTTCCCATATCAACGGCAATTGCGTCCGTCGGGTCAACTTCCGTTGTTGGTCATTGATAGAAACGCGTTCACCTTCAGTTTCCGAAGCAACCTTGCGGTCATGGCGCGCAGAGTTCTGAAGGTCGCAAAGGTGGTCAAGCCACTCAAACAATGTTGTTTCCTGTGTTTTCGTAGGATACACAGGGTATCTAAAGGTTAGTTTCATGGTATATCTCGTATCTCGCCTTTAACGCCTAATGAGTGGGTGGCAGACACATTGTCAAGGAACAATGCTCATTATGTCTGCCAACGAGATACATATATCATATCACATTTTTAGGTCAAGGTCAAATCCTTTTTCATACTAAGGTTTAACGGGCATTCCTCCCAAGGCTAAAGCATTGGGAAACCTCCTGCCCGAAGATCAGGTGATCTTCCGATCCTGTCCTTATGTTAACCTAAAATTTGCTCTTTTTTTCTTGTGCTATATTATTTAAACCAGTTCGAGTGGCACTGCAAAGCATACTGCCCAGTATATCTACCCCTTCTACCTTTGCGGGGGATAAAACGGACTGGAACATCGGAAGAACCTAAAAAACGAAAGATATTAGGTAAATCGTGCTTAAGAATTTGTTTGGCACTGATCAGAATATATATTTTTCTTCTGTGGTTTTACTTGAAAAGTTACGTTGTTAAAACTTGCACTTGGAACTTTCCCGTTAACACTTGCCCCTGTGGAAGCACCAAAAAGATCAGGCATTCTCCAGGCATCTGCATCAAAACTTACAACATGATGTGTTTGTGAGCGCTGTACAACACCTATCAAGAAAAAACGATCACCAGAGAAAAGCTGAAAATAAGGGATTTTCTGCTGAAAATAAGGGATTTTCTAATGAACATTACTTAGATACCTCCTAGTGTGATCTATCAAGACCGAGAAATGAATAAGGTTCAATTCCTGAAGAATCCAAATCACGGAGCTGCCCTTTTATTTTTCCCGACTGGATAGATTCCAAATCAGGTTCTGGAAAGTCAGGGCTTCCAATATACATAAACCCACCATTTTCACTGTTCCCAGTCTGCCGCGTATAAGCAGTCTCGGAATAATGTGGGTAAACCTTCCCAGACATGAAGAATCCTCCGGTAATGTTAGTGTTTCCCTGATTCCAAAGTTTGATAAGAACCCTCTCTATGAGTTCAAGTTCCTTAGTAGAACATCCTCCGATTGACAACGCAAACGGGTCTTTGTATGGGTAATCTACTGGTACTTCAGGATAGGGGCCAAAGCCATAAGGCGAGACAGGCACATCTTCAGCAGATGCTTCTGCCTCTGAAACCATATCATCGGGTAAGAACGCATCCGCGATGTCAAGCAGCTCAGTCGCGTCTATCGTTTCCGCCTCGGACATCAGTGTTTCCGTTGTTTCGTCGGGGGTGTTCACAACGCCTTCGGTTTGAAAATCAACCGGTGCGGTGTTTGCCTCCGTCTTGTTTTTCGGCGACTCAACCGTTTGCGGTATCGGTCCGAACTCGGCTGCAGTCGTGCGGTGGACATGCCAACTATAGAGCAAACTGCCCCCCACAACAAGCACAAAGAACGCGAAACCGGCTTGGCTCAGACGACTCGACAGTAAATCACGAAACATAATATTCACCTCTCTCATAAGGGTTGATGGGAGCATGCCAAGAAAAAGCAAAAGGTCGGAGAAACGGCAACGTTTCGCATGAGGCTGCTGGTCACTATCGTATAGCAGAGAAAACCTGTTATAGTGTATGATAGTGCCCAGCCTGTCATAATTACCAGCTTTAGGGTTTTGGATCAAGCATCTTTTGCAGGGTATGATAGTGCCCAGCCTGTCATAATTACGCTATGGCTGTGCTACGCGTCGCGGGTAATAGGGTTACCTGCGGCGCACCTCTGATAAAAGAGGACGGGGCCCAGACGTTGAAAACGCTCTCTTCGCACGTGTGCTTTTAAAGCTTCACATCAACGTCTCCCTCTATTCTACAAAAAAACAGAAAAAAAGTCAAGCATTTTTTTTCAAAATAGGATATAATACTTTATCATATACTAAATACCCCTCTCTATGGAGTTTTGGATGCCGAGAGTACTACAGACACAGAAAATCTGCGAGGCGTGCAGATTACACTTCTATGGGGAGACGCTCACAGACATCGCCATCTATCTGGATGTCAACCGATGCACGCTCACCTACTGGCGAAAAACACAAATTCGGAAACATACTCACCGAAAAACATTCATGAGTGAATTTAAAGATATGATGTATAGCATCGCTTCAAAAGATCATATTGAATTGGACTGGTTTCACGAAGGACGTGAACCTGAGGGTAAATATAAAGTAGACTGCCGAATAAATGGAATGAGAATGCCGCTTTTCGTCTACGCCTTGTCCACGGATAGAAAGGTCAATCAAGCGACAATCGCTCTATGAATTTAAAGCATGGAAGCTCCCTGATTTTCGCTCTGTAGGGATCATACGAGATCGAACAAAAGTCAGTCGGAAGTCAATAGATTACTTCCGAACCGTTGCCGACGACTGTTACCCATTAGAAGAGAGTCATAGTAAAATCAGACAGGTTCTCGCTCTTACATTGTAATTAAAAAGAATCTCTATGTCTCTACTTATCTTCTATATCTGGGCCCCCCCCAACCGCCCTTTTTCTTCTCTATAGTATACTAAAAAAGAAATTGTTAGGTCTATTCACAACACGAAGAGCTTCAATGAATGATGGAAAGGAGGAACAGATGGCTAACGAACTCATGACGAATGAAGAGAATTATGCTTTTGATGTGGCAGGCTACCTACACATCCCAGGTGTTCTCAGTCAAGAAGAGGTAGCAGCACTCAACGCGGCATTGGATGCAGTTGGAGAGAGTGAGACGTTGTTAGGTGGGGCGAGTCCGCACCGCGAATTGTTCCGGGATCTACTGGTACACCCGAAATTGGTGTGGTATTTGAACCAGTTCATCGGACACGGCTTCCGCCTCGATCAGGCACCACGATTGTTGGGGCAGCGAGAAGGTGAAGCCGGCTTCACACTCGGTGGCGGCGATGAACCGAGAAACCCGTCTTTGGCATACCGTATACAAAAGGATAGGAGAAGCTGCCAAGGCGTGAAAGCGGTCTGGGCGTTGGACGACATCGCAGCAGGTGACGGTGGCCTGGTCGTTGTTCAGGCGAGCCACAAGAGCAATGTCGAAACACCGAACGACTTGGCAACCGGCGTTGATGATATGGAGGTAGTGGTGCAGCCGGAATTCAAGGCTGGCGATCTATTCTTGGTTGCGGAACCTACACTTCAAGGCGTTCGTCCGTGGAAAGACGAGCCGAAAAGGTTGTTGAGCTACTGGTATGCTGCGCGTGCAGCAATTCAGTCCAATCCAGTTGGACCTTACTCGGAAACCGAATCTTTACCGAGATGGGCGGAGGAAGCAACGCCTGCGCAAAAAGCTGTCATGTATGTCCCCGGGTATAAAGGTTCAAGTCCACCACCTGTGCTAAATACAGACGGCGAAGAGACATGGGTAGAGGAAGACCCGTCCGTCGTTCATCCCTCAATTTATATGCGCGACCCAGATTCGGGGATTGATGAAAAAGAGTTTTACTTTTGGGATCTGAACGGGTATCTCGTGGTGCGCGGTGTGATGGACGAGCAGTGGCTGGCAGAGGCAAATGAGGCGGTGGATAAATTCCAAGATCGCATCGTTGTAGGCGATGAACTGGCGCGCGGCTCAGTAAGTCAAGCGGGAACAGGTCGTCCACTCCTGCCGGGTTTGTTAGATCTGCCGGATCCTTATAACGCGCCATTTCGACGCATGATAGCGCACCCTGCTGTGGTAGGGCGAATGAATTGGATGGGCGGTAGCGGCTATCGCATGGGGGGTGCGACCGTGTTCTGTGCCGTTGAAGGCACATCGGGGCACTCGCTCCACGATGGCAATGAACCGATGAGTCCCTCACGCGGTTATGATTTCAAAAACGGACGCAGTTATGCTGAGACCGTCACGATTACATGGCAATTACGCGATGTTGAACCGGGACTTGGCGGTTTCGCATGTGTACCGGGTTCCCATAAGACGCAATACTCGATGCCACGCGGCATTCGGACATGCGACGATACGATGGGATTAGTGGTACAGCCCGTCATGAAAGCTGGGGATGTACTTTTCTTTATGGACGGCGGTTGCACACACGGTGCTTTAGCGTGGAAGAATCCGATCCCCAGACGCGGGGTCCTGATTAAGTATCAATCGAAAAATGTCAATTGGGGCGGCGGTGTGATTGATCCGCAAGATCGGTGGGGCGATATGGTTGAAGATATGACCGAAGAACAGTTTGCTGTTATGCGAGGTCCCGAACGCGACGGTCGCCACCGAACCGTACCACGACTGGTTGTAGAAGACGGTCAGGTGTTCGTTTCGTATGATCCAGAAGGCGATAGTTATGCATCAAAGCATCGCCGCAAACCGGGTGAAAAACGAGGATAAGGAATAGGACTTACCTTAGGTAGGATTTACGTAAACTGCACTGCAGGTGGGGTTTGTAGCCCCGCCTTCTATAAATGTATCGTTAATTATAGAATTAGGACTTACGCAAAATTGGTTCAGAACGCCTATTTTGATATAATAAAGGCACTTTCTATCAGGGTTCGGTGCGGTTAGAAACCGCACCTACCAGGGGAGTGCGTAAGTCCTAAGAATTTACTATTA
Source organism: Candidatus Poribacteria bacterium (assembly GCA_009845545.1). Classification (GTDB taxonomy): domain Bacteria; phylum Poribacteria; class WGA-4E; order WGA-4E; family WGA-3G; genus WGA-3G. The sequence continues at coordinate 4,321 of VXZK01000285.1, read as the reverse complement.
TAATTGGAAAAAGGCATCGTATGAGACAGAATGAGGTACGATGGGAACGGATGTTTCCCGATGAATTAGAAGCGGCACTTCAGGCGTGTCCGATGGTGTATCTACCTTACGGCTTGTGTGAACCGCACGGTTGGCACAACGCAGTCGGAATGGATGCGATTCGGGCACACGAATGCTCGTGTCAGGCGGCGCAAGCACACGGTGGGATTGTCGCACCACCGTTTTACTGGCATTGCCATGAGATTGGCGGCTACGGTTCATGGGGACACAACCAAGTGAATCAAGAACGAACGTGGCTAACAGCAATCCCGCCTTGGCTGTTTTTGAAGAATATTTGCTATCACATTCGAGCAGTCGATGCCCTCGGTTTTCACGGCGCGATCCTGTTTTCGGGGCATTCGGGTCCGCATCGGTTAGACGTACCGGTGGTGATTGAGATTATGCAATCGTATGTCGGGGTTCGGATGTATTCGACGATGAGCATCGGTGCGGATATTGAGCGTTTTGAGGATGGTAAAGGCTTGGGCGGGCACGCTGGACGCGGTGAAACGTCTGTGCTTTGGGCGGTGGCACCAGATTGTGTAGATATGTCGCGGATGCCGACGGATGATGCCCGCGCCCCTGATTTCGCAATGGGGTCTTTTAACGAGTCCTCCAGTCGTCAAGTCGGTGAACAGATGGTGGCAGATATTGTGGCGCATTTCGGTGAAAAGACGCGGGAGTTGTTATCGGCTTATGAAGCAGAAGTGTCGCATCACACACCCCTGACGTTTGATGATGTGGAGGGAATTTGGGAAGCCGAGATCCGACCGAAGTTAGCTGATTTCGCTTCCTTGCAGCCTCCTGAACCGGCACCGCCTTCCGATTCCCGATGGTATCCGAACTCACAAATACCCAAGAAAGGGCGGAATACTTTAACATATTCCACTGCTGAAGCAGCGGGAGTCTGTCAACATGCAATTTAAACATCTCTGCCAATCAGAACTCGTAAGGAAAATATCCTTATGGGCACTATCAATCGGACTCCTATTTTTCGGGTTTTTCTCTAATACATGGCGAGTCGCTGATCAGAATTGGTTTGCGACTCATCAGAAAGACACCGAAGCGCATATCATGGGAAGAATGGTCAAATCTCGCCAAGATGGTATCTTCTCAGCGGGTGGTCTGAATGGTTGGGGAACAGCGAAAAGTACGGATGCGGAATGGATACCTTCAACGGAGCTGGGGCCCCAATATACGGTCTATCTTTACGAACTCTCCTTTGAAAAATTTTCAACGTACAATTCACAACCTGCCGGTCAAGGGATGATTTTTAGTCTATTGGATAGACTCATTCCACTATCGCCGCAAATCAAGTTATGGTCATTCTATGCGTTGACAGCAGTCCTCTCGGCAATCGCATTGACTGCGATTATTGGCTGGTTCTATGAAGAGTTTGGCGGGTGGGTCGCGATATTCGTTATCGGTTCGGCTGTGTTGTCTCAATGGTTGACGGTCTTTGGAAAGAATCTCTGGTGGAGTCTGTGGGCATTCTACTTGCCAATGATTGTCGTCATGTACTTCCTTAAACGCTATCGAGAAACATTGGACCGACAACTCATCAGGTTTGGAATTGTTATCTTCATCGCAGTTTCTATTAAGTGTTTCATCAACGGCTATGAGTATATTACCACTACGCTGGTCATGATGATGGTGCCGTTCGTCTATTATGTGATTCTCGACAAGTGGAGCAGTCGCCAATGCGTAAAGTGGACGCTTGTAGCCGGACTCGGTTCAGGCGTAGCCATTTTTTTCAGTCTCATCATGTTATGCTTCCAGATCGGTGCCGCGAAGGACGGGTTCATGGACGGCGTTGAACATGTGATCTGGTCTTTCGGTAAGCGTACGTATGGGGAAGCGGAAGATTTTCCACCTGTATATGCCGCCAGTCTGAACGCGGGTACGTTAAGTGTGGTCATTACCTACATGAACGGTATTTTCTTTGATTTCAATAACTATCTTTCCCAAGCAAATTCATTTGTCTCAAGCTTCCTATTGAAAGTCCGCTATTATTATCTGATCGTTCTCTTTGTTGTGATGTCGGCACTGCTATTTTTGCGTAGCAATAAAGAGATACTGGCGGAACAACGACCACACTATACCGCCTTAATCTGGACGACATGGTTCTCAATTCTGGCACCTTTATCGTGGTTCGTCATCTTCAAGGCACACTCCTACATCCATACGCACATGAGTTTCCTCCTCTGGCAAATGCCCTTTACGCTCTTTGGTTTCGCAGTCTTCGGATCCGCCATCATCGCGTGGACGAAAAAACAAACAAAAAATAGCATGGATGAATTATGAAAACTACTCGATTGGATCGGTGGATTGGCAGAAACCGATTAAGTCCCGACGAAATAGAGAATAACCGCTTCTTAAAAGCTGCCAGTCTCTTCGCAGGGACAGCTATAGCATACGGGAGAGATAGATACAGCGGTAGAGGTATGCCGCTCTTTGCCGACTGTCTCCATATCGACCATTTGAAAGCTCCCAGATCCATGACATCTCACCGGACAGGCACCGAGCCGAAACCGGCGGTCTGGAGTTTCTTTCAGAATCAGCAGAACCTGATGCGGTTGCTCGCCTCTTTAAGCCAGTTCACTGGGGATAGTAAGTATGTCCATGCCGCGGGAGAAACCGCTGAGTATATGTTCAACAACTACTGGTATCCAGAGAGTGGCGTTCTGCATTGGGGCGGGCACGGCTATGTGGATTTGGTCACTGGAAATAGATACGGCATGAAGGGCGTTGTCCACGAAATAGAGGATGTATACCCCTATTGGGAATTGCTGAGAGCCGTGGATCCCGACCGTGGCGAGATGCTGATGAAAGGGATTTGGGAAGCAAATATCAAAGATTGGGATGCCTTACACTACAATCGACACGGTGATTTCAAGAAGCAGGTTGATCACGCCAATACCTGGAACAGACCTTGGAACGGATACAAAGCACCCGAAATCAGTGGCGATCTCTCGTTTATCAGTGTGGCACTGGATCTGGCTTACGCAGGTTACAGTTTGGGCTACCAAAAGCAGGAAGAGGCACCGCGGATGTGGGCGGAACGCCTCTTGAATCTGATTATAAAGCAGCGAGCCCCAGAGACCGGTATCTGGCCCAATCTGGTGCATCCGCAAAGCAGCAAACGCGGGCTAAACGTCTTCGGCAGAAAATATCCGCAGGCGACCGAACCGAGGGTCTATGTCGGTAACCAGTTGAACCATACGATTACGCAGATGATGGGGATGCTGACAATCGTAGAAAATGCCGAAAAGTATGGTCGCGTTGGGGAGATGGCGCACATCAAAGATGCCGTTGCGCAGCACATCATCGGTTTCTTAGACGCTTCCTACGATCGGAAAAACAATACATTGAAAAGCATCGTTATTGACGGGACGGATCTCACAGGTTTTCGGATAATGGGACCTTTCAGAGATGCGAAGTTATACTTTGGTGCGAAAGAAGGCGGCGCGTTTCTGCCGCAAAACATTACGCCGCTCTTTACCTCTGTTTGTGCGCGTGGGTATCGGGTCTCTGGAGGCAAAAGTGCATTTAGAGACTATCTACGCACGATGTTTAAAGCCTTTGGGATCGGAGACATTGGTGCAGATAAAAATGCTCCATCGTCGTTGAATTTTGGGACAACTGCCTTGGAACCCGCTTATATCTTCGCGTTGGTGGATCTGTATCGGGTCGAACCGAAGGCAGAATTTCTGGCGATGGCGGAGCGGATAGGCGACAACCTGCTGCAAGGTAGACAACACAAGGATAGCGGTCTTTTCACGCTTGAAGATGATTTTATCCTCCACAGCAAGGTTATGGATAAACCTGAGTTACAAGAGGGACATGAAGGGAAAAGCGTGGTTGAACTCCTGCAGGATACCCATAGAACCGCGAACCTCGATGCGATGGAGCCGTTGGCACTGCTCAGTATCTATGCCGCACAGACCGGACAGTATAACATCATGCCTGAATGGACAGCGGGTGGACTTTACCTCAAGGTGAGCAGCGTCGGTCATATCGTTAGTAAAGAGATGCAGCTCTGGTTTGATAAGCCTGCACTGAAGCAATTTTACAAGGACAGTCATATCAACTGCACCTGGTCTATTGATGAAGATTAAGCCAAATAGGTCATTTATACTGTATCACATCGATCTTCCAAGTTGGAACATCGAGCAAGACACCAAAAAACTTGTAGGGCGAGCATGCCTGAGCCCTACAAGTTTTGTTTTATAGTAAAATCGAAAAATAAGTTTACACTTTCAACCCCCGGTAGGTTCGGAAT
>VXZK01000276.1:5323-11173 GCA_009845545.1 Candidatus Poribacteria bacterium | reverse complement strand
AAGCGACATTCGAGTTTGTTACTTCGCCCGGTAATATATTTTTTACATATATAAAATCTAATAATTTTTTTGTCAGCAACCCCGAAAACACGACAATAGGAGCGCAATATAATTCTAATACTCATTTCAAAGATGACCAAGGTACTCCAGAAGAGTTTTTGGATAATGTATGGAACGATATAAAGAGTAATCATCTAAAAAATTTACCCGATCCTTTAAAAGACATCTATCTCGTGCTCGTCCAATCAAAGCACGGATACCTCGGAAGCACCACTACTGTCGGAAAAACTGCTACTGGAAGTCGAGGAAGAGTCGATGCAATTGGAGGACATATAGCGATGGTTGCGCTGGGTGATTTTAGCGAGGCCTGGAATAATGAAAGGATAACAATCATTATCGCACATGAACTCGGACATGCTTTTGGGCTTTTTCATGATTTCTCTGAAGAAGGACGTATTATGGGGTACAACTGGGAAGAAGCAGGATTGGGAAAAAGACACGATCGCTTGTTTAGTAATTGGTTTTCCGAGAGATCGAAGAACTGGCTGACGGTCCACCCTGCTTTCAACGATTATTACATTTCTCGTAACGTTGATACACCGATAGAAATAAAGGTTAAGGATGCGTCTCAACGCTCTCATCGTCCTAAAATTTTGCGATCTCTCGGTTCTGTTTGGACTGGTAGCGGCACGGGGGAAACAATAAATGTGTCCGCTAATACTTCTTCTGGTAAATACGAAATCCACCTTGATATAACTGATTTAGATGAACTTCATCAGGTGGAACTCATAGCACCTGCTTTAAAGGATTCTGTGGGCTGCCCCGAGGGAGGATGTGATTCAGATAATTTCTCGTTGGCGAGATATTTATATGCAGGTAGTTCAGATCCGGGTGTCTCGGGTAATTTTTCATCAAGTGATACGACATGGGGCGGAACGTTTGATATTACGGCGTGGATGGAACAGGTCCCTGACACGGACCCTCTTGAAACCTACATTGCTACTACTGACAAGTTGGGCAATAAGTTGTATTTCCACCTACAGATAGAGCCGACCGCGAGCACCGCGCCCGCTCCTTTCGTGCAAAAGCACTTACCCAAAGAAACTGCGTTGTTACCAAATTTCCCGAACCCGTTCAATCCTGAGACGTGGATACCCTATCAGTTAGCAACCCCCGCGGATGTGAAACTAACGATCTACGACTTCCAAGGGCGCGTCGTACGGACTTTGGATTTAGGATATCAAGGTGCAGGGCTGTACCACGCTCGGAGCCGTGCGGCGTATTGGGATGGTAGAAACGCAGTCGGTGAACCTGTCGCAAGCGGTGTCTATTTCTATACGCTCACCGCTGGCGAATTTTCTGCCACGCGGAAACTCCTCATACGGAAGTAGGATAGCCGATTGAGAGCGCACTATAGGTCGGGCGGTTTCCGAACCGCCCGACCCATGCCAAAAAGAGGTATTTTATCATGAGAACGACTTTGGTTTGGACCCTGATATTGTTTACATTATCACTTCTCATATTGTCACCACACGTTGCTTTGGCACAAGCACAACAAGGTGAAAGACCTATCGTCCGGCTCGTTTATCTGAGTGGCGGTAACCCACAGCCAAATATTGACGCGAAATTGGATGCATTGATAAAGGACACACAGCAGTTCTTTGCAGACCAAATGGAAGCACACGGGTTCGATAGAAAAACATTCTTGTATGAAACCGACGCGCATGGAAAAGCAGTCGTGTATCATGAGCCAAAAAACTTTCCGCGCCCTGATTACCTACTCGTGTTGTATGAGAGCAAAGAGTTCCTGCAGATCGCCGGGTTACAGGCTTGTGGTGTCGCCTGGACTCCTGGAGACGGGATTGGTGGAAACGCAGATATTCCGAGCCGTTGTTTTGATATTAACACATTTGCGCATGAGCTCGGGCACCTTTTTGGATTGCCACACGATTACCGCACATCGGGAACGTGGATTCCAACTGCGCATACAGATTTCGCTGCTGCGGATAAGATGGTTACCTCTTTCGCTGCTGCGCAATGGTTGGATGTCCATCCCGCCTTCAACACGGGTGGAAACTCCATCAATAGGAACACAACGATTAAAATGCTGCCCCCCAGCCTTGTGTCTCCCAGCAGTAATGCGATCCGCCTCCGCTTTGAAGTAACCGATCCGGATGGTCTGCATCAAGCACAATTAACATCAAGGGCAATTGATAGATTTCCTGCACTGCTCGATTATGAGGGATTAAATGGAAGCACAGACAGCACACTTGAATTTGTTATCCCAGATCCGGCAATTTTCGATGGAAATGCGTTTGATGTAAGCCTTCGTGTTATTGATATGCAGGGGAACATTTTACACAGTTCTACGTATCGGGTTAACACGACCTTTCTGTTACCACCCTCCGAGGTTATGTCAAGTTTGGACTCACATTCGGAAGTACGCGTGCAACATAGAATTGGTGAGAGACGTTCGCAGGACACAACATGGGGGTTACCCGAAGGTGCCATAACTCGTCTGGGTAAAGGTGGCATTAATCAAGTCGCGTATTCACCGGACGGTACACGTTTGGCAGTTGCGGGGTCTGCCGGTATTTTGCTCTATGATACGCGAACTTATCAAGAAGTTTCTTTTTTCTCTGACACTGGCCACGGCAGGGTGGGCTATAGCGTCTCGTTTAGTCCGGATGGAAAGACCCTCGCAAGCGCGGACTACAACTCCATCAGTCTATGGCGTGTTGAGACGGGACAACGCCTCCGGACCCTCACTGTGCCTGATCTGGAAGCCACTTGTGTCGCCTTCAGTCCGGATGGGAAGACCCTCGCAAGTATCGGAAATGGCATCGTCCATCTATGGGATGTAGACACTGGAAATCTCCTCCATACCCTTGTGCGGAAGCGGCACCATGTTGGCAATGCTATCCAAGGTGTTTCGCCTCTTCGGGTTGTATTTAGTCCGGATGGGAAGATCCTCGCAAGTACGACAATTTATCCGTACGACCTTCTCCAGTTATGGGATGTTGAAACAGGGCATCTCCTTCACACGCTTGAACATGAAAATTATTTCAACGATATAGCCTTCAGTCCGGATGGAAAGATGATCGCAAGCGCGATTGGAGGTCGGGATGGGCATATCTTATATTTTTGGGATGTTGAAACCGGACAACGCCTCCGCACCTTCACCGAACATGGATATAATATCAACAGTATCGCCTTCAGTCCGGACAGACAAACGCTTGCTATTGGAAGCAGTTATACTATACGTGGAAATGATGGTGGTGATCTCACTTTATGGGATCTTGACACCGGAACTCTCCTTCACACGCTTGTCGGTCATGGTTATTATATCATTGATGTCGCCTTCAGTCCAGATGGGCAGACGCTCACAAGCGCGAGTGGGGAGGGCACTTTACGTTTTTGGAATGTTGAGACCGGACAACTCCTCCACACCTTCGACGACTATACAAATAATATCCATGATGTCGCCTTCAGTCCAGATGGACGGATACTCGCAACCGTGAGTGGAGACAGAGACGGTCACGCCGGCACTGACCCCACCATCCGTTTATGGGATATTGGCACACGCAGCCTCCTCTATAAGATGACAGGCCATCCTTTTTATTCTGTAGATTTCAGCCCGGATGGACAGATATTCGCAAGTGGAAGCCACGACGGGACTATCGGTTTATGGGACATCAACACTGGCAGACTGCTCCGCACACTCACAGGGCATGCGCGCACTGTCAAGACATTGTTTAGTCCGGATGGACAGATACTCGCAAGCGGGAGTCACGACGGGACTATCGGTTTATGGGACATCAACACTGGCAGACTGCTCCACGCACTCCAACATACCCTTCCTGTATTTGATATAAGCTTTAGTCTTGATGGGCAGATGCTCGCAAGCGTGAGTTTTGAAAGCCACTCCAACGTTGACAACATCATTTTATGGGATGTTGACACGGGCAAACGTCTTGATCCTGCCATGGGTATGGGTTCGTACGAGGATATGGACCTCAGTCCCGATGGTAAAACACTCGCTGCCTCTGGATACGGTAGAATCCACTTGTGGGATGTTGAGACGCGCAGCAGCCTCCACACCTTCAGGGATGACTCTTGGCATATCTTCGATGTAGCCTTTAGTCCCGATGGCAAAACACTCGCTGCCGTGGTATTTCCTTCGTCCGAGGGAGTGTTGCCTCACATCCAGTTCTGGGATGTCGAGACGCGCAGCAGCCTCCGCACACTCACAGGGCATAACTTCGGTCACGGACCTCACGGGTATGCGCCCCTTGCCTTCAGTCCGGATGGACAGACACTTGCAAGCGCAGGTCGTGATAACACCGTACTTCTTTGGAACCTCGCTCCCACGCCACCAGAACCAGCGCGCGTCACGACCGATGTCAACGGCGATGGTGAAGTCAACATCCAAGACCTCGCCGCCGTCGCTGCAGCACTTGGGCAAGCCGGCGAAAATGATGCGGATGTCAACGGTGATGGTGAAGTCAACATCCAAGACCTCGCCGCCGTCGCTGCAGCATTGGGTGAAGTCGCAGCGGCACCTGCTATTGTTCATCAACAAGGCCCAGCACACCTCACACAAGAAGAAGTGCAGCACTGGCTCACATTGGCACAGCAGGCAAACCTCACAGATGCAACTTCCGTAAGAGGTATCCGCTTCCTAAAGCAGCTGCTCGCAGCATTCATACCGAAAGAAACAGCACTGCTACCAAACTATCCGAACCCGTTCAACCCAGAGACGTGGATACCCTATCAGTTAGCAACCCCTGCGGAAGTGTCACTGAAGATCTATGACATCCAAGGACGCGTCGTGCGGGATTTGGACTTAGGGCATCAACGGGCGGGAATGTATCACACTCGGAGCCGTGCGGCGTATTGGGACGGTAGAAACGCTGTCGGTGAACCCGTCGCAAGCGGTGTCTATTTCTATACATTGTCCACGGAGTCCACACGCGACTCCGTTACCGCAGGAGAATTCACCGCCACGCGGAAACTCCTGATACGGAAGTAGGATAGTTGATTGAAAGCGAGCACGATAGATTGGGTAGTTTCCGAGCCGCCTAACCCAATCCAAAAAGGAGTATGTTATCATGAAAACGAGTTTGGTTTGGACACTGATATTATTTACACTTTTTACTTTACTACCACACGCCGCTGCGGTAAACCCTACGAAATTGGGACTACCGGAAGGCGCGGTAGCCCGGCTGGGCATGGGCAGAATTAACGACATACAATATTCGCCGGATGGTCAACATTTAGCCGTTGCCAGTAGTGTTGGGGTTTGGATCTACGATGCACAGACAGGTGAAGTCATCAACTTGATCACTTCCACTGACAGGATAGTTGGAGGAGAGCCGGATCCACAAGCAAGCGCTATCAATTCCATTTCATTCAGCCCAGATGGGCAGCTACTGGCGATTGGCACGCAAGGCAACAACATCCGGATATGGAATGTTAAACTCGGTAGATACCGCCACACTTACTGGGTCTCGGGGCTTCAAAGTCTTTCATTCAGCCCGGATGGGAACATTTTGGCGAGCGGAGGCACTTCGATTTTGTTATGGGATCCGGAAACAGGGGAAAGGATACGCCAACGCTTCTCTATAGCACTAACGGCCTTTAGCCGTATCAATAGCGTGGTATTCAGTCCGGATGGACAGACACTCGCGAGTGCCAGTGATGACCAGACCGTGCGTTTATGGAATGCGAAAACCGGTGGTGAACCTATCCACACACTCACAGCGCATACGGATAAAGTGCTGAGCGTCGCGTTTAGTCCGGATGGACAGACACTCGCGAGTGCCAGTGATGACCAGACCGTGCGTTTAT
>VXZK01000276.1:0-5313 GCA_009845545.1 Candidatus Poribacteria bacterium | reverse complement strand
AGTCCGGATGGACAGACACTCGCGAGTGCCAGTGATGACCAGACCGTGCGTTTATGGAATACGAAAACCGGTGAACCCATCCACACATTCAGTGCTTACTCAGCCCAGCAGTGTGTTGCGTTCAGTCCGGATGGAAACATTTTGGCGATTGGAGGCTTAGGAAGTATTCATCTATGGGACGTGGAGACAGCTAAGAGACTCCACATCCTCTCGGGGTACGGGTGGACAGTAACAGGTGTCGCGTTTAGTCCGGACGGTCAAACGCTTGCTGGGGGATCTGATTATGGTGTCCTCCGTCTGTGGGATGTGCAAACGGGTGAACTTCGCCCTATAATCACCGAACACATCAGTAGCGTTCATGGGGTCTCATTTAGCCCTGATGGTCAGACACTCGCAATTCAAGATAGGATAAGAAACGTCCATTTATGGAACGCGAGAACTGAGGCACTGCACCACACACCACTTATTAGCAATAGTATGGCGTTCAGTCCAGACGGTCAGGTATTGGCAAGTCTATCGCATAACACTATCGACTTATGGGATTTACAAACCGAGGCACTTCTTCATACCATAACAAAAGATGGAATCAGCAGGGGGGTCGCGTTTAGTCCTGATAGTAAAATGATCGCAGCTATGGATGCGAATGGTGTCGTACTGCTTTGGGATGTAAAGACAAAAACGCTGCGCCATACCCTCATTGCAGCGAGGACAAGTCGCATCTCGTTCAGTCCAAATAGTCAGACGCTCGCAGGTACAAGTCGGACTGATGTACACTTATGGGACACAAAAACAGGCAATATACTTCAGGAGTTTACGGGAGAAAGAACGATAGATAGCATCTCGTTCAGCCCAGATAGTCAGACGCTCGCAATTGCAAGTCGGACTGATGTACACTTATGGGATACAAAAACAGGCGATACACTTCAGGAGTTCACAGAAAGTTTGATATGGGACATGGCGTTCAGTCCGAGTGGTCAGGTATTGGCTGTTGGTACATTAACAGGCGTTCGTTTATGGGATGTAAAAACCGGAAAAATCCTTCAGGCACTCCAAGAAAATTCCGCCGAAAGTGTGGCGTTCAGTCCCGGTGGTAAAACCCTGGCATGCTCCCAGTCGGCTTCGGCTACTTTATGGGATACGGAGACTGGGGAACTTCTACAAGCACTTAATGGGCATACGGATTATGTCGTGAGTGTCACGTTCAGTCCGCAGGGTCGAACGCTCGCAAGCCTGAGTTTCGATGGCACGGTGCTGCTCTGGGAGATCATACCCGACCCCGCAGAAACCGACAGTATCGCAACCCCTAACGATGTCAGCGATACCGTGGATATTTCTGGATATACCACAACAGAGATTTTGCCTGAAGGTGCTAAAACGCGTATCGGTAAAGGAACACTGCTTGATATGCAATACACGCCAGACGGTAAGTATCTGAAAGTCACGTCCAGCATAGGTGCTTGGTTATATGATACTAAAACCTATCAAGAAGTGGGGATGCGCGCCCTACCTCAGACGATAAATGGCGGGAGATATTGGAGTATCACCCCACACATCGCAATCAGTCCTGATGGCCTCACCAGCGCGGTTGAAGGTGCTGATCGCACTATCTATCTCTCGGATATTGAGACAAATACACGCTTGCACACGATTACGAATCCAATCACTCCAAAACAGCGAGATGACCCTTTATCATTCAGTCCGGACGGTAAAACGTTAGTGACCATCAGTGACTATGGACTTTATCTCTGGGATGTAGAGACCGGCACCCTCCGACACACTGTCACGGAGCGGTATGATTCAGGAACAAATTACTCACAAAAATTCAGTAACAAACTGTATTGCTTCAGCCCAGATAGTGCGATTCTTGCGTTATTTACCTTCGCAGATATCCGTCTCTGGAATGTAGAGACCGGCACCCTCCGACACAGCTTTGGGAATGGTTATAATTATAATCATAGTATCTCATTTAGTCCGGATGGCAAAACGTTCGCAGCTGCTGGGGTTGATGGAGATGTTGGTAATCAAATCCGTTTCTGGGATGTAGAAACAGGCACATTCCTACGAAGCATCGAAGTGGATCGATTCTTCGCGCGACCCTCCGTTCATGCCCCCTCCGACGAGCAGGTCATTAGTATGGCGTTTAGTCCGGATGGCAAAATCTTTGCAGCCGGGCACGGCGGTGGTCATATTTCTCTATGGTCTACGTCGAGTGGGCTGCTTTTGCGCGGCATCGACGAAACTACGAATTCAATCGTTCCAAGTATAGCCCTCCGTCTCGTCTTTAGTCCAGATGGCAAAACACTTGCGGGACACATGGAAGATGGCACGCTCCGTCTGTGGAATGTAGAGACAGCGACACACTTTCACACAATCGGATATATGCCTTTATGGATTACCAGTATGTCGTTCAGTCCAGATGGCAAAACGTTCGCAATTGGAAGTGGTCTCCACACAGGTTTCATCAGTCTATGGGATACGGAGACCGGAACACTGCTACGTTCGTTTACAGTAGGTAAAGGGACCACTGCTACCACTGCTGTTGTGAGTGTTGCGTTCAGTCCAGATGGAAACACCCTCGCAACGGGTGCAAGGGATGATACGCTTTTGTTGTGGGATGTAAAGACTGGGAACCTCCTACGATCCTTCCCATCTCAGGTTGACACTCATGGAATCAAGGCAATCTCATTCAGCCCGGATGGCAAAACGCTAGCGACTGGTTATTATAAAAGGGCCTTGTTGTGGGATATAGAAACAAGCGCGCCTACATGCATCTTTGGTCATACTGATACTGTAGATTTAACTGCGTTCAGTCCGGATGGCAAAATGGTAGCGACCGGTTATGCATATGCGTATGGAGGAATCAACATTCTGAACGCAAAGGAATGCACATACCACAGCGGTTTTAATCTTCTTTCATATGGGAGAGCACGCCCGAAAAGCATAGCCTTCGGGCCGGATAGCAAAACATTGAGGTTTTTGAATGGGAGTGGCGCATATCTGATAGACTTAAAGAAAAACGATTCCTCCGTGCTCTTGGATTATAAGAAGGAATCAGAATATGCGGCTGGATGGCACCTCAAAACAGGTGCGTTCAGTCCTGATGGTAAAACGATGGCGATTGGCACACAAGCATCGGAATCCGACACGGGGAATTTTGAGGGCAGAATGCATCTATGGAATGTCAATACGAAAACACGCCTCAGTACATTCGAGGATGTTCCAGTCTGGGCTCTTGCGTTTAGCCCAGATAGTACAACATTGGCAAGTGAGGGCGGCAATGGCACAGTGCTGTTGTGGGAGCTGGCAGCACTTACAGAACCAGAACCCGAAAGCCTTACTGCGGATGTCAACGGCGATGGCGAAGTCAACATCCAAGACCTCGCCGCCGTCGCTGCAGCAATCGGAGAAGTCGGTGAAAACGATGCGGATGTCAATGGTGATGGTGAAGTTAATATTGAAGATCTCGTCGCCGTCTCAGCCGCAATCGAAGAAGTCGCTGCGGCACCTGCTGCCCTGCGGCAACAAGCCGCAGCGCACCTCACACAAGAAGACGTGCAGCACTGGCTTACATTGGCACAGCAGGCAAACCTCACAGATGCAACTTCCGTAAGAGGTATCCGCTTCCTAAAGCAGCTGCTCGCAGCATTCATACCGAAAGAAACAGCACTGCTACCAAACTATCCGAACCCGTTCAATCCTGAGACGTGGATGCCGTATCAGTTAGCAACCCCTGCCGATGTGAAACTGACGATCCACGACATCCAAGGGCGCGTCGTCCGCGATTTGGATTTAGGGCATCAACGTGCAGGAATGTATCAGAACAAAAGCCGTGCGGCGTATTGGGATGGTAGGAACCAGCACGGTGAACCTGTCGCAAGCGGCGTGTATTTCTATACATTGACTGCTGGCGAATTTTCTGCCACGCGGAAACTCCTCATACGGAAGTAGGATAGTTGATTGAAAGCACGTAACATAAGTTGGGCGGTTTCCGAACTGCCCAACCCATGTCAAAAAGAGGTATTGGCTCATGTCAAGAGTAAGTGCTTTTTACATGAACGAATACCAACAGCACCATAGGGGGCAATTTAGCGGTCCCCAGGTCCGGTAGGTGCGGTTTCAAACCGAACCTACCGGGCCTGGGGGTTACGACGGTTATTTTTTCTTAAATTGACACCTATGGAGCGAATACCAACAGCACCTACAGGGCAGACTCATCAATTTTGTTGTAGATGTCGGTGCCCATAGCGACTAATTTTTCTCGAATTTCGTCCCAATCGTCCTGGTCCTTTCTGCCTTTGTCAAGCACAGGAAACTGTACTTTTGTTTCTCTGGGTGAATCTCGGTACGCATAAGTATATTCCGATTTGGGAAATAAGGTCATGATTTTCTCTCTACGTTCCGATCCGTTTGCTCCGTGGAAGTATACTTGGACATAGCATCGTTGGTTGGTAAGATAGAGGCATACGCCGATGTTACGGATGGTCTTGGTTATCCAACCTTCGTTGCTAATAGGTACTGGTTTTCCGGTAAACAATTCGCCGAATTCACCGTCGCGAATGGGTTGCCAGAATTCACTTTGTTTAACTTCAGGTTTCTTTTCGTTGTCTTCCTCAGCAAGTTCAGTGTATACCTCATTCGCTGCGCTCCGAGACAGGATTTCCCTAACTTGTTTCTCAGTTACTTTAGCGGTAGCGCGTGCGGATTTAGGGGACTGATTTGCCTCAGTATCTGCGTCACTTGCTGTGCTGTCACTTTCAACCGCCTCTGTAGATTGTTCAGATTGTGTTTCGGCATCTTCCGGAGCATTTTGGAAAGCGCGAGGCATACTCGCCTCGTCCTTCGTGCCGTAATTATGTGTGTTCCGCTCGCGTAATACCGGTTCACTGTCCACACCCAGTTTTGCGAGTGTTTCCTCCCAAATCTGTTCAATAGAACGCTCAAGTTGAAAGACTCGAAAATCCGCCGTTCCCTTTTTCAGTTCCTCTCCTCTACAATAGATACTCGATTCGTCCAACTTTTTTCCCACGGGTGGTAAAAGTTTTACATCTTCATCACTGCGTTCAAGCAACTGTAATTCCTCAAAAATAGCAAGACCTGTTTCAATACTGAGTTTCGCTATATCTAATTCGCTATAGAGGTCTTTCAGTTTAATGAAATCGTCGTTTGTTTCCGCGAGTTTCCTCAATTCAGGATAAAACTTTTCCAACGTTTTTCTATCTGGGTACTTCTGACCCAATCCCTTAATATCTTGCTCGCTATTGTAGAACTCATAGCGAGTACGCGTTATGAATGGTTGAAAGTGATACGAAAGTT
>VXZK01000084.1 GCA_009845545.1 Candidatus Poribacteria bacterium | reverse complement strand
ATCTGTAGAATCAGTTTATGTTCGCGTTTTCGTCAGATACTTTCTACTTCCGTATAGACATCTTTCGCGTTGCTGTGAAATCGCCTGCTGTTAATGTATAGACATAGACACCGCTCGCCACAGCCTCACCCAGTTCATTTCTGCCATCCCAATACGCTGCACGGCTTTTGTTGTGATACATTCCGGCGGGTCGATGTCCTAACGCCAACGTCCGCACCAATGTTCCATTCACAGAATAGATGTGCAACGTCACATCCGCAGATTTTGCTAATGGATAAAGGTAGCAACTTGGGTTATTATAGTAAAGCCCGCAAATAAGTTGACACTCAATGGTATCAAATTCACGATGCCCACTCGTAGGGGCTGGGTAACCCAGCCCCTACGGTCAACCACGCGTCCAAATAATTATGGGTTTTACTATAACTCGCCAATAGATTTCATTAAGTGGCTCTCGCGAAAGGGTAAGCAGTTGTTTCAAAGGTATCGGATTGGAGAAAGAAATAACCGATCCCTGCGATCATAGCAAGGAGCGTAAATCCCATGCGAGTTTCTGTGCATGAGGGCGGAGCGATTCGATGTATTTGAGCAGCAGGTAGCGTGTGCCGCGGAGTGCGGAAATCGCGAGCGGCGGCAGTAACATCAGGGCGGTGACGTGTGTGGAGAACCCATATCCGCTGTGATATGCGGGACTGATAAGGTATAAACACGGAACGAACATTAGGAGATATTCTTTTAGGTGTGCTTCCGTGTCTGTGGTGCAGAATTTATAGAGTTCTATAGCAGCAATCATCAAGACGAAAAAAACGAAACCTTCTCAGCTCATACCGCCTATGAAACAGGTAAAACCCGCGAGCGCAGTCGCAATCCATCTGCGGTATCCGGGTACCATCTGCTCTTTGTAGAGGTAGCCGGTAACAGCGAGGACACCAAGCATCCAGCACCATGCGTCTCTGTCTCCGAAACCCGCGGTCCTTCTATCGATGCTTCCGGGGGGGTTGCTAACAGTCGGTTCGGAGGTCGGTTGTGTGAGCAAAAACCAGGAGAGCAGTCCACCGATGCTGATGAATACTATCGTTTTTACGAGCTGGGTAGACAAGATCACTGGAGCGTGCTTTTTCGTGGGTTATGATTTGTGTTTGAGTCTATGTTTGAGTAGGAACCGTATGTGCCTCCAAGCATCCCGCACCGGGTGGAGTTTTGATTCACCGACACGGGGGGCGTAGTCTATGGGTATCTCAAGGATTTTCAGTTTTTCTTCGACAGCGCGCACAACCATTTCAGAGGCAAATTCCATACCGGTGGTTTGCAAGGCCATGCGCGTATATGCTGTTTTGGTGAAGGAACGCATCCCGCAGTGGCAATCCCCGATGTCTGTCCTGAAAAGCAGACGGAGCAGCCCCGATAGAACAGGATTACCGATATGGAGGTTTGCCCACGGCATGGCATCGCTGCACATGCCCTCTTTGAATCGGTTGCCGATCACAAGGTCATATCCGTTGTCGAGGGGTGTAAGGAACCTTTCTAAGTCTGTGAAATCGTAAGTATCGTCAGAGTCTCCCATGAGAAGGTATTTCCCGCGTGCGTCGGCAAAACCTGCAAGATATGCTGCTCCATACCCACGCACCGGTTGATGCACCACCCGCGCGCCGAGGTGTTCGGCGATTCGGACAGAGTTATCAGTGGAACCATTATCTGCAATCACAACTTCGCCTGTAATCGCAAGTGCTTTCAGTGTCCGTTGTGCCTTTTCAATACAAATCCTGAGTGCTTCCTGTTCGTTGAGGCACGGCATCACTACAGAAACTTCTATCGGTTCATGGATCATCCATCTTCTCCGGTTGTGTTGCGAGATATTTCGGATCAGCTTTGATGTCAGGCGGATAGCGAATCTCCCAGATTTTGATTCTGCTGGAACCTTTGTTTTTTGATGGATAGACGTAAAAAAAAGCGTCGCTGAGGTCCCTAGTCAAGAATGTTTCTTTCGGATCGTTGTCTGTTAACATGAGGTGTGTCACCTCATGTGTCTTTAGGAATTCAAGCACTTCACGTTCGGATGTTGCTTGATGGATATGTTTGTTATAAAGGTGTATCCAGTGGGGTAGAAACGTATCATTGTCGTTAATGGTCTTGACTCCGGCGAGGACGTTGAGTTGACAGCCATAATCCCAGTGGGCCGCAACAACGACGGTGTCTGGTTTTTCAACTTGTTTTAAGAGGACCTTCTTCATCCAGAGGAAGGCTGCATAAACTCGACTGTATCCGGGTTGTGCGTTGCGCATTTGTGTTGCGGCATGAAATGAGAGGCGCGCATGTCCTCCCACTGGTGACCAGAACAAGATGAGGGCGAGCAAAACGGCGATACATCCTGTTTTAAGTCGCGTGTGTGTGAAAACTTCTCGGAACTTATCCGTTGTGTACTCAGAGTGCCTTAATTTGGAACTCAGTATATTTGACAGAAAATGCAGCAATGCTGCAGTAAAAAACGCTAGTGGAACACCAATAAAGAAGTCATGGCGTTTACCGCCGCGAGAAAGCCCAACCCACAAGAGGTACCAGGCCAGCAACGCGATTATTATAATTGTTTTTTTCGCGTTCTCTTTTCGGAGACAAGGGATGCTAAGAGAGAAGAGAGACATCCCAAATGAAACCAAAAAGAGTGTATTGCACGTGTCATCGCCTATCCACCCACTGACAGCCTCTCGAAAGAAGGTTGTTGCGATGAAGATGGCTAAGCAGAAAACGAGGGGAACCCCGAACCATTTCCATAAACGCAGAGAAGCGACAATGACACCGAGACTGCCTAAGATGAAGACACTCCCGTATCTGCTAGTCCAATATTCCCAATGTGGGTCTTTTAGTTCTCCAATTGTCTGCATCAATTGACTTTCACGAAATGTGAAGGCGGTATTCTCAAAAGTATGTGCCCGGAGGCAAATGTAGCCGATCCCTGTTGCAATAGCGAGCAGCGTGAGTCCCCATGCAAGTCTCCGAGCATGGGGGTGGAAGTATTCAACGTATTTTAGGAGTAGGTATCTCACGGCGCGTATCGCGAAGAGTACAAGCGATGGGAAAAGCATGAGGGCGGTAACGTGTGTGGAGAACCCGTATCCATTGCGATAGGCTGGACTTATCAGATAGAGCCACGGCACGAACAAGAGCATATAGAGCAGGTATTCTTTGAGGTGCTGTTCTGTGTCCGTGCTACAAAATTTCCAGAGTTCCACGGCTATAATCATCAAGGCGAAAAATCCGAAGCCCTCCCAGCTCATCCCCCCCAAGAAAACGGTGAAACCCGCGAGTGCAGTGGCAATCCATCTGCGCCATCCGGGCTCCATGCCTTCCTTATAGAGATAGCTGGTAACAACAAATATGCCGAGCATCCAACACCATGCATCTCTGTCACCGAAACCGGCTGCACTGCGCTCTATACTCCCGGGCAGCGTTGCTAGAAGCAGCGTAACAATTGCGGCGAAGGTGGCACCGTAGGCACGGGCAAGGAAAAAAGACAACACACCGAGTCCGAGTGTGAAACAGATAGCGGCTGCGTAGACTTGGATGTGATAAAGTGTGAGTTTCGGAAAGATCCAACCAATGGCTTTGTGAGTGTAGGCGAGGGCATAAGCGTAAAATGGAAATATCTGTTCGTTATCTCTGCCAAGCGGCAGCCACCGATGCATATCGCGCGGTGGGAGGCTGCCTTGTTCGGCAATCATCTCTGCTTGGTGATAGTAGAGATAAGCATCCTTTTCAGTAAACTGTCCATTAGGGAGGGTCGCAACGCCTTGTATGCGGATAAAGAAGGTAAAAAATAAAAGGACCAAAAGAATAATAGGGCAGATGTATCGGGGCTTTAAGAATTCTGTCATAAACATCTTATTCTTCTTCAACGGAGAAACGGACATTGAATTTTACATTCTCTCCGAGTGCTTTAAAGTCCTGAAAGGTATACATGCTTTCAAGTCCTTCTATAAGTGCCTCATAATCCGCTACATCCTCAGCTGGAAGGATGCTAATCCACGCTTCCGTTAATTCAATCAGGTTGTCCATGGTGGCTGTGCCGGTATCAATACGTTCAACGTTTTTAACGATGGTATTGACTTCGGTAGAATCACCGTAACGTTCCCGAAAAGATGCTCCGAGTTGTTCGTAGGCGTATTTCGGATTTGTGTCGCGATACTCACTATAATCCCAAGCACTGACGATCCACTCGGGAATTTCAATGTCAACGGGTGCCTCAGATAGGACATCAAATTCATCAAGAAAAAACTCGGGAGCAATCCATTCGGTGTCAAAATCCTCAAGCGGATTCTCAAGTTCCTCCAGAGGGAGTTCTTCTGCTCCCATATCAGGAATAGACGTGTCAACGGGTGGGGCATCCAAATATTCCAGTGGACTGCTTTCTGCGAAAAAATCCGTTGGATCGGATTGTTTTGAAATCATACTTCTTTCTTGTAGGGGTTCCGGGGAAGTAACAAATTCTGGCAGCGGCGTGAGTTCTGCCTCAAATTTTTGAAGACTCCATTGTGTATAGATATAAAAACCGACACAACTGAAGATGATGAGAAGGCATACACCTAACAAGTGCTGGAGTGAAAAAAACGTTTTCATAGGGAAGGTCTCCTTGTGTGAGAGTCTCTCTCGCAATTGATTGTAGAGCAACGTCCACTTGTGCACAGACATCTACAACTGCTGCGAACCTCGGGTGTTTCATTCAATGGAAAAGTTAAATTCAGTCTCAAAAGTTTCAGGGTTGTCGCCCTGTTTTTTCAATGTTTCGATGATAAGGGTTTGCTGCTTGAGAGTTTTTTGAAGGGATTCAATTTCTGCCAATTGATTCGAGGTCTTGGGATCAATGTCCTTAAGCATTTGAAGTTGTAACTCATTGAAACGTTTTAAATCCAAAATCGTGCCTTTTTTATCTTGAGCGAGACGAAAAAAGAGGCGTTCCCATTCTTTTTGGAGTGGGTGATTACCAAACTTGATTTGAGTGGCTTTGGAAAGTTCGCTTCGAGCTGCTTCGGGATCCGTCTTCAGCAGTGCTTGAAAAGCGATGAGATGTTTCATTTCCTCATCTATGTCTTCATGCGTGTGTGTCGTGTCAGTGTGGTGCGTCTGCGGCAAAGTTTTCTTAAAATCACTGATGGGTTTTGTGCCGAGGCAACCGATGAAGAAAAACGGTAACCCGACGAGCATTAAAAACCGAAAATACATCGTTTCTCCTTTATTTTCGTATTTTGGAAACCCGTCCAACTCTAAAAGAGACATGGACGGGTTTTAGATTATGAACTGACGCGTTTCCACGAACACCCATAAGGATAACCTTGCTAGCAGATTCGTATGCTATAGGCAGAAACTATAACCGCTCATGTAAAAAGTATGTGCGATTGTTTTCAGTGAAATCAATGGCCACGCGAGTTTGACATCTCAATTAGCACACAGTCTTGGCATGAGCCACTGTAACACGAGCCGCTGGACCAGGGTCTGGTGGCGGAGCCGGTGGACCCAGTGGTTCCCCTGACGAGTTACTCCCAGACGAGTTACTCCCAGATGAGTTGTGATTCTTGTGGCTCCAATCCCAGTGCCAATGGAAATCATACTCCCATGAAATCTGAGTTTCATACGTTGTACTTCCATCTTTGTGGGACACTTTAACGCTCTGCTTTACTTTTTTTATGTGTACAGGTTTTGCCTCTGCATCGGAGATAAAACTATCCATGAAAATAAGGAAACTTGCTATGATCAAAACAAGAACGAGTATTCTTGGTATTGCTAAACTTTTCATAAAACTCCTTTTTTTAGCACCCGCAGCGTGCTATAGTTCTGACAAAATAAGCGAAACGTGAAGATATGAGAATTATCGGTTATCCTGTAGGTCTTCAGGTATTGGATTATCCTCTAGGTACTTATCAATCGTCTTCTTTAGTTCCGTATCAACGTTATTCTCAGACGAGTTACTCCCAGACGAGTTACTCCCAGACGAGTTATTGTGATTGTTGTGGTTCAAATCCCAGTGCCAATGGAAATCATACTCCCATGAAATCTGAGTTTCATACGTTGTACTTCCATTGTAGCTTATCGCAACCGTCTGAGTCACCTTTGAAACATGGACAGGGGCTGCATAAACAGAAGTGATGAGGGTGTTAAAAAAAAGAATTCCCCCGACTAATAGCAGCACACCTGCTGTCGGTAACTGGACAGACTTGTTTTTCAAAGATTTCTCTCCTTTTCTTTTTTCTGGATTGCTTTCAGAAGACAAACTGAAATGGTAAGGTGATTTGCTTTCATGGCAATCCTCTATATTTGTGTATAAGGTGCTAACCTAAAAGTTGCAAAAGCAAAGGTGTTTATGCTACAATTAGGTTAGCGCTGTCATAGTTCGGTTATGGCAGTGCCGCGCCGATGGATGATTCCAGCACCCTCGGCGCACCTCAAAATCGTTAGAGGCTGCCATCTGAAAAATATTTATGACAACAACAAGGGATGTGCCTAAATGTAGCACGTGTGGGTGTTATTGTCAAACAAAAAAGTCGCAACGCGAGGGAATACATCATATCCGTGATGCACAACACAAAAAGCCCGCTATGCAACGCCTTGTCCATGACAAAAGCAACACGCGGGAAACGAAAGGTCTCCGTGGCCGGACGGACCTTGTGGAGCAAAACGCTTAACGTTTGAAAAGTTGGGGGGGGACAACAAAATATCAGCAGAGGTGTCACAGCGCTCGGAGACACGAACATCTACCGTCGCATCCAAGCGATTTCTTTCCAAAGGATCCAAAAATCTGCTTCTCATTACCACCATTCTAAATTAACCTTTCACAAAAGTTAGCAATATTCGCAATCGAAATGTGTCCATAGTCGTGTCTGACGACTTATGAGATTACTTGATAACTTACAGGGGGATTTAGTTTCACAAATTCGCTTTATATGCGTGTATATTTTCCTCTGTATGAGCGAACTATGCTCGCGATATCGTGTTGAAAGTTAAGATATGTCAACCAGAACCAATATCGGGGCATAAAAACTAAATCGTCCTAAGTAACTCACGAGATTAATTATACCCTCTGAAAAAGGTTTTGTCAAATTAAATTCTCAAAAATGCGTTTTTTCGGAATGCAGAAAATTTTCTGCATATTTTCACGCCACAAGCCCCTATTTTGTCAATCAAATGTTATCTGTAGAATCAGTTTATGTTCGCGTTTTCGTCAGATACTTTCTACTTCCGTATCAGCATCTTCCGCGTTGCTGTGAAATTTCCTGCTGTTACCGTATAGAGGTAGACACCGCTTGCCACAGCCTCACCGTGTTCATTTCTGCCATCCCAATACGCCGCACGATTTCTGCTATGATACATTCCTGCAGATTGATACCCGAGTTCCAATGTTCGCACCAATGTACCGTTCACAGAATAGATATGCAATGTCACATCCGCAGGTTTCGCCAATTGATAGGGTATCCACGTCTCCGGATTAAATGGATTCGGGTAGTTTGGCAAGAGTGCTGTTTCTTTCGGTAGTAAGCGGTTAAGCAGCTGCTCCAGTATCCTAACACCGCGCAGATAGATCGGATCTGTGAGTGCCATTTGGCGTGCTTGCGTTAGGAGTTGTTGAATCTCCGCTGCGGTGAGTCCTTCAAGATTCGATGGATGTAAAGTTGGCGCGGTAGCTGTACCTTCTCCTAATACACCTGCCACCAAGACAAGGTCTGAAATGTTAACGATCCCATCGCCGTTGACATCCGCACTATTTTGCCCTATCTGTCCGAAATTTGAGGCGACTAACACTAAGTCTTGAATGTTGACGACACCATCACTGTTGACATCCGCCGGGTTTTCAATGTTTTCGACGATCAGTGTATCATCTGCTGTGAGCGTATAATCGCGCCGTGTGATATTTCCATGGACATCAATCACTTGGAGTGCTATGTCGTTGACTTGGAGTGCTGTCAATGCCGGCGCGCTGAATTCAATAGTGCCGCTTTGGGCGTGTCCCTCTCTACAACTGTGCAATTTGATACCAGATGCCGGATCCTCTGCTGTTGTTGGGATAAGTAACTGGACTTGGTGGACACCATCTATATCGGTCACCTCAAATTGCAGTGTGAAGTTTTCTGCGTTTGGTGGATAAATTCGCTGCTGATGTCTGCGACAATAAGATAGGCGTGCTTCTCCATATCAAACTGAGTTGCGATTTCGGTATAGACCTTGTCATGCGTTTCTGTATGATAGTGCCAGTCCCTGTGCTGCCCATCAACGCGATAGATGCGCGTTTCTCTATTTTCATCGGTTTCAAAGGTGAAGGTCTTTCTACCGAATCCGTTGCGCGCCATCTCGTCGGCGTAAAAGCGTTGAACATCTCTTATGAGGGTGTTCAGTTTATTCCAAATATCGGGTTGCATGCTACGGTCGCGGGGGAGAAAGTAGACAATTCGTACCATATCCTCCTCAGGTATAGCACGATAGGGCGTAACATCCCAGATTCGGAGCGTTGCATCATCGCCACCGCTAATGAGGGCGTTCCCGTCTGGAGAAAAGGCGACAGCGTTGATGGTATCGGCGTGGTGTCCGAGCGTTGTCACCGTATCGTTCTCCAAGTTCCATAAATTGACTGCGCGACTACCGCCGCCACTTGCAACAATGGAAGAATCTACTGGGGAATATGCCACCGTTTTAACGCTACCGCTATCTCTAAAGTAGGTGTGTTCTTGGGTAAAGGCAGTGAGCGGAAGCATCAACAAAACAGTTAATGTGAGAGTGAGAAAGAGGTATTTGAAGGACATAGGATGCGCTGCCGAAATCGGCATAAATCACTGCGTCTGTGCCATAGGGACATCCCATTTTTCGGCACACTCGCGAAGCTGCTGGTAGATAGTATCCGGTATATCAATGCCATTTGCAAGGCGATGTGCCCGCGAATTGGCTTCAAAATCACCAGGAACCAACACCTCATCAAATCCTTGGGCAGGCGGTGTCGCTTTGATAACGTCTAAAAACGCGCGAACGCCTTTCTGGTATTCTGCAAGCGGTGTAAACGCGTTAA
Source organism: Candidatus Poribacteria bacterium (assembly GCA_009845545.1). Taxonomy (GTDB): domain Bacteria; phylum Poribacteria; class WGA-4E; order WGA-4E; family WGA-3G; genus WGA-3G. The sequence continues at coordinate 2,383 of VXZK01000084.1, read as the reverse complement.
CGTCTATCACTTGGATATGGAGACCACTCATCTGTCCAGCCTCAATATTAAACGTCCCCGCCAATCCACCGATGAGTGCTACAAACAAGGAGAGCGCGTAACCTTTGTGTCTGCCGAACGCGAGTAGGTTGCCACCATCGTTGTATTCAGCGGTTTTAACCGTCGGGTTCCCGTGTTTGTCAACAACGCAGCCTTCGGGCAGGTCCCGATTTTCACTGGCAGCGACATAGGTTTTGCCGTTTGCGATCACACTTGTTGCGAAATCAATCAGAAAGGGTCTGTCATCCCCTGTCGGGATACCGATTGCGATGGGGTTGGTCCCAAGGGCACCCAGAGCACCGCCAAAGGGGAGGATCCGTCCACCGCCCTTTGAACCGCCACCTACCGTGATGATCCCAATACATCCGGATTCAGCGGCTTCCTGGCCGTATTCACCGAGCCTACCGATATGTCCCGTCCGGATGAGTGTTGCGAAGCAGGTGCGGTCGCTTTTCGCCTTCTCAATTGCGCGCCGGATCGCATAGCGGGCGGTATAGTGTCCGAAACCGTTCTCGCCATCAATATGAAGCGTGTTGTCCGTTTCCCGAAGGACATTCGGCTCGGCAGCCGGACGGAGACCACCATTTTCGATCCCTTCCAGATAGGACGGGATCCGAAGCACACCGTGCGAATCGTGTCCAGCGAGGTTGGCTTTTATCAATATCTCGGCAACATTGTCAGCGATATGCTGCGGGGTGCCTGCTGCGACAAAGAGGCTGTTTGTAAATTTCTGGAGAGCTGCGGCTTCAAATATATGCCTTTCCATATTTTTAACTTTCCTTGCGGTTCGTTTTTTTAATTTTCCTTGCGGTTCGATGAGGCGGGTCTGAACCTTAGCGTGCCTTTACGTATATCCGCCCTCCATTTCATTACGGGCTATAGGTCTTGCGGACGAAGTCTATAAACCCGACAACTCATTGCTGAACGCTATTCTAATTTTCCTTGCGGTTCGGTAAGGCGAGGCTGAATCAGAGCGGGCCGTAGTGTGCCTTGTCATCGTCTTCAACGGTGTTTTCGCCGATAGAAATGCCGAGTGTATCGGCGCACTCTTGTAGTTGATTGTAAATCGTATCGGGTATCTCAATCCCGTCTTTTAGCCGCTTTTCACGGGAACGGGCTTCAAAATCACCGGGGACCAATACCTCATCGAAACCTTCTGCGGGGGGTGTCGATTTTATGCCGTCTAAGAAGGCGCGCACGCCTTTCTGGTACGCTTCAAGCGGCGTAAAGGCGTTGACATCAATCGCTTGCATGAAGGTGCCGCTCATTCTGCCGCTCTCAACGTCAAACGTTCCTGCCAATCCGCCGAGTAGACATGTGAACATAGCGAGGGCGTAACCTTTATGCTTTCCGAATGCGAGGAGCGCGCCGCCATCGTAGAAATCGGCAGGCTTGACACTCGGCATCCCGTTTTTGTCAAGGATGCAACCTTCGGGCAAATCTATCCCTTTGCTCCGCGCGACCTGGATCTTCCCTTCCGCGATCATACTCGTGGCATAGTCAACGATGAAGGGGCTATCATCGCCGGTCGGGACACCGATAGCGATCGGATTGGTACTGAAAGTGCCTTGCGAACCACCATAAGGCACCGTTGGTCCTGCGCCTTTACCGCCCATCCCGACACTGATAAGTGCTATACATCCGGCTCTCGCTGCGGCTTCCGCATATTCGCCTAACCGTCCGATATGCCCAATGTTACTGATGCTGACACTGCAGGAGACAGCGGATTTCGCCTTCTCAATGGCTCTATGGATTGACCAACGTGAGACGTAGTGTCCAAAGCCGCGTTGTGCATCAATGCGCAAGGTATTCGGAGTCTCTGTGAGGACTTCGGGTTCTGCAGCGGGCTGCAGATGTCCGGCATCGATACCGCGCAAATACGCCGGAACGCGCAGGAGTCCGTGCGAATCATGCCCAGCGAGATGGGCGTTGACAAGGATTTCGGCGACATCCTCGGCGATGTGTCGTGTCGTCCCTGCGGCGACAAATATGTTTCGTGCGATAGCGTGGAGATGGGGTGCCTGAAGTAGATGCGTCTTTTCCATTATGTTGTAGGTCCTTTGATACGATAGAATTAGCGTGTAGTAGATACCCAGAATTGTATATCCTATTTTATGGAATCTGCCTTTTTTGTCAATAGGAAAAGGATTTTCAGGCGGGGTGATTTAGTTTTAAGGAATTATAGAGTTTCTCGTCCTTTTTTCAGGATCCGGTGCGGTTCATGAAGTTTAAGAAAATATTTCGGTAATTCTATGTTTCCCCAGGCCCGGTAGGTTCGGTTTGATGAAGATTATAGTAAAACCTGTAATTAATTGGGCACTCTCGAACAGTCTGAATACCTATA
>VXZK01000272.1 GCA_009845545.1 Candidatus Poribacteria bacterium | reverse complement strand
AGCGCACAGGCTGACGGTTTCCTATGCTACAAAAGAGCACGCTGCGTAAGTCCTGTGTTTTTTATAGGAAGGGTTGTTTTGAGGATTCGGTTGACATTTCAAAGGTTATGGGCTATAATGGCAACTATTAGGGCATTGCTCTCAAACCATATTATAGAAATAAAAGGACATAAAATCTAATGGATTTAGGACTAAAGGATAAAGTAGTTGTTGTGACAGGAGCGAGCCGCGGTATCGGACGCGCCATCGCACACGGATTTGCTGAAGAAGGCGCGCGACTCAGCATCTGCGGTAGAACCGAGGATACACTCCAAAGTGTAACAGACGAACTCACTGCAAAAGGCGCGGCAGTTTTCGCCAAGCGCACAGATGTTACGGACACCGAACAAGTTGAAGCATTTATAGCGGAAACGGTGGGAACCTACGGTAGAATCGATGTCGTTGTGAACAATGTCGGCGGCAGCCGGTGGACCCCGCTGGAAGAGATTTCGGATACCGAGTGGCACGAAATTCTTGACCTGAACTTAGTTTCTGCAGCGCGCGTTAATCGACTCGCGATCCCTGAAATGGAAAAACAGGGTGGCGGTGTGATCCTGATGATAACTTCTATCTACGGCAGGGAAGGCGGTGGACACATTACTTATAACGCCGCGAAAGCCGCCGAAATCAGTATGACGAAGTCGTTGGCGAAAGAACTTGCACCGGACAATATCCGCGTGAATAGCGTCGCTCCCGGTTCAATCCTGTTCCCCGGTGGCGGTTGGGCGCGCCGTATGGCGGCGGATCCAGAGGCGATGGAGGCTTTTGTCCAAAGCGATATGCCCCTCGGCAGATTCGGGAAACCTGAAGAAATCGCGAACGTCGTTGTCTTTCTCGCATCGGAACGCGCAAGCCTTGTGACAGGGGCCTGTGTGAACGTTGATGGGTGTCAGACACACTCAAATATTTGACGCTGTAACTTGCCCGACACTTTTATTTCGGTGAATTCCGTATGGAGATGGAAAACCCAACTAAAATGCCAACAACACCGTCGGAATAACAACTTCTATGTCGGGGCACATCCAGAATCTGCCCCGACATACGTTCGTTACCATAGGAATAATCATGAATCGTTTTCGTCTGTGCCTCCTCTATTGTTGCCTGGCCTGCATTCTTCCACTCGCAGCACACGCCAAACCCACAGGCGAAATCATCTTTAGCCCTTCAGCGAATTTCTTTGGACTGTGGAGTGGCAACGTGCAGGACAGACAGGACGCACGAAGCGTTTTCAGACAGAAACTTCTCATCATTGAGTTATCCATACAAAAAAATGATAGTTACCTCATCGCCGTTGCGGAGAGATTCGTTGAAGATGACTTACACTTAGTCATTGATGCTTACCTTCTTAACAGAAAAAATTGGTTTATAAAAGAGAAAAACCTCACACTAGGCCTGTTTGGTGAGGTTCTTGATGCAGCCATCTCAGAAAAGGGTGATGTCGTCTTCACAAACCGTTCATTTAGAATCCAAGTAGCGGTGCCGAGGCAAGCAAGTGGGATCCATCTTATTCCAAATAGCGAGATCAGGAAACCGATTCCACAAGCTAAACTGTTAAAGGAAGTTGAGGCACATTATATAGATTGGGCACCTAACGGAAAGGAAATTGCCTTTGACACCGCAGATGGCATTTTTCTTATGGATCGTTTGACACTGAAGATTTCACACATCATCAAAGACGGATATCGTCCCGTTTTCTCACCAGATGGCAAAAAACTCGCTTTTTTGACAAGGACAAAACCCACGAGACTTAGCATTCTCTCACTTACGAACCCGCAGAACTTGAAGCACATAGCAGACGTTTCACCTCTCTACTTCACTTGGTCCCCTGATGGTCGATACATCGTTTACACATTAGCAGCTCCTAATCTCACCCGTAAAAATTACGCAGTGCCTGTTGCTGGTGGTCCTCCTGAGCGAATTTTGGAAATGTATGATCGTGGTGTGCGATTGTTTGAATGGACCCACGCAGCTAAATCTGGAGCACATGCCGTTGAACCCACGAATAAGCTTACCACACTCTGGGGCAAACTCAAGCGGCAGAATTGAAAATAAAAAACATCGGAACGCGGCTCAAGGCAGTCCAAACTGAGATGCAAACGCTTCGTACGCAACTTGATGAACTTGACGAGGAATTGAATTCCCTACAACGAGTTAGGAAGCCACAGATAGAAATCCATTACAGTTTTGGTATGCCGTTCCATCTCTGAAAACTAAATATCCCTATTGGAGATGGTTGTGTCTTGCGCGCTAAGGTGCGTCATTTGTGGAACTCCGCCAAAATGACGGGGTTTTGGCGCGTCAATTTGACGGATACGCCATAATGACGGTGTTCAAAATTATTTTAAATTCGATATGTCCACCCACAGTTATATATCATGTAGGACTTACGCACTTCCTCTTAAAGTCCCCTGATAAGCGGAATTTAGGGGGTTAAAAACAACAAAATGACGACTTTTCAGCAAAATGGGTCTTTTCTCTGTTCAATTTCCGTAAGTCCTGCGCTACATCATGTGTGAAGATATCCCGAATAGGAACATACGTTACGACTTCGTATCTATCTTGTAAACATTTCAGACTTGGCACGATATAACAACGAAGACTTTCACATAACCCCAATCGCATTCCTCCTTACGTTTTCACTCCCTATAATACGTATATTTTCGGTGGATTACACCAAACACTATTCTTGAAATTTCAGCAGTTTTGACACAAATATCCTATTTCTCAAGAGCGTTTTTCTCAAGAGTGTTGGCACGGAACTTGCTTACTTATACATAATGATATGATTTGGTTTACTTGGATGAAAACTTTGGTTACATCCTCGCTTATTGAGGTAAATCGCACACGATACTTAGATCAAGATGTGTTCTTGAATATTAAGTGTTACAAGTGTGAGAAACACTTAACTTCTAAAACCAACTCCGACTGCGGAGTCACAGCCAGGTGTTTAATGTTTAGGTTTTTATGTTTAACTACCCTCATTTGCTTCTGCATCTTAGGGTGCGAAACTCAGAATCCGATTTGCACGGATAATTACTGTGTCACGGGCGAGATATTTCCAAAGACAGAACTTGATGGCGGCGCATTTGATGAAATGCCAGCAACTACCAACGAGGCAGAGATTCTCGCGCTTTTCAACGAGTCTGACACCAACCCGGATGTATTTCAGCCTGTAACAATCGTCGGAAAAGTCAGTTGGGAACTCGGTAATGAGGCATGGGCATATTCGGATGAAGATGGCGAGTGGCTGCGCCAAATCTCTGTTGAAATCATTGCTGACGGTCTTGATCGAGAGAATCGTAAAATCCACGTCACTCTGAACAAAGATACCCTTGCTGTTGATGCAAATTCCGTGAGGTTTGTCTCATTTTTTTTAGGTGCTCGCGCACATATCGTGAGATTGACAGAGCGAACCGGAATCGCTCAGTATCAGGGCGATATCATCGGTGTTCCGACGCGTTAAGTGTTAACTTTTACAACCGACTCCGTATGTAGGGGTCATAACCTAACATGGAGTTTCACATGTTTAAGAGAAATTGGCATTGGGCACTTGTGGTGCTCATTATCCTTGGTATCGGTAGTTTCGTTGTCTTTAGGCCCAAGGCACAGGTTGGCACGGTAAAGGTCTATAAGACGGTAACACCGACACCGAAACCGGCACTAACAGAGACTTCAGAAACTGATAGACGCTCTGATGTGCAGACCCAATCTTTGAGCGAAACAGCTGCTGTACCAACGGAATCTGAGGCTGTGGAGACGTTTCCTATGGATGAGACTGAAACGCAAGCTGTGCCACCGCCGGAAAAAAGCGCGGATTCCGAAGCGACTGCCATTGGTGCAGCCAAATCCGAAAAACGCTACTTCGGCGATTATACGGAAGAGGAACTCGAGCAAATTCGTGACTGGGGAAAAGATCTTGATGCGCGACTCATGGAGAAATACCCTGAATTCGCAGCACTGACGCGCATGACCCCTGAAGAAATTGCCGAAAAGTATCCGACACATAAAGACAGGAGACAACTTGCTAAATTAGGGCAAGAACTCCTCAACGAGTATACCGAAGAGATGGGGGCCTTCCTGGTCACACTTCCAGCACCGATTAGAACGTCACTTCTCAACGAGATACGCAGTGAACTCTCGATAAACTGGGGGCAGAAAGCTGCTGACTTAACTATGGAGAAATTGTCCGATTTAATGAAGTGAAACCCAAGTAAGATTTCTACCTCATTTATCTCTTTTTACAGTCATGTTGCATTGACTTTGTATTATTTTTTAAATAGGAGAATTTGAAATGACTCAGAGTATGAGAAGCATCGCGATATTCATGCTTATTCTGTTTACCTTGACTTTTTTCCCAATCCTCCCAGATATCGCCGAGGCAGAGAGAGGGATACTGGACATCGCTGGTGATGGTGTGAGAGTTTTTGTCGGTGCTGTTGGGATTGGTGTTGGAGTCGGTGAGATTGCGGTAGGGACTGCCTCTGCATTCACCATAGTAGGGATACCTATTACAATTCCCGCTTGGGTGAAAGGTTCTGCCATGATAGGTGGCGGTGCTCTACTTTCCGGCTCAGCTGCAAAGAACCTTATAGGTGATGTAGGAAACCTTTTAGATGGTGACGATGACGAAGACACCGGTCCAAATGATGAAGAAGGCGGTCCAAACGATGAAGAAGGCGGTCCAAACGATTAGGACGAACGCCTAACACGCAAATTCTGTTTTGAAATCGTCAACTCTCCCATCCGGACTACATCCGATAGGTACAGCAATGAGGGGAGAAACACTCACGCTTCTCCCCTCAACCTAAGACAGTTTATCAGGAATGCATGCAGCTTATAATCCAAAAAATTTGACACTCACATGGACAATCAGCCAACCACTCAGAACTAGGTTTCCCAGCACCGCTGTTTTTAAACACCACGGTGGCAGCTTTGTCACTTTCCCTGATTTATACACCCGAATTATCATCCACAAACCAAAGTTGCACAAAAACAAACCTAGCAATTGCTCATCAAACCAAAAAGTACTGAAAACACATCCAAGTATAAAGAGAACCATGCCGCCAAGCAACAGACGTGTTGTGTCCTCTTTACTCTTATCGGTAATGTTACCAGCTGTCATAATTTTCACCTCCTAAAGATTGTTAAAATAAATCACGCTGAAACGTCCACGACACTTAATAGGGACTGTATACCCGACGGTCTAAAAAATATCAGATGATTGTTTCCTCCTATTAAGATTGAAACCTCCTAAAAGGATTGAAACCTCCTAAAAGTATATCCGATTCACAGAAAATCTTCAAGCGAATTTTCGTTATTTTTCGTAGTATTGCTGTATCAACCTACGCCGTTTTTCCTTTGAAGCACTCTTAATGTGATATGAAGGACTCTCGTATGTCCGGCCAACACTTGTATGTCCGATCGATCGAGAACTTGCAGCAAACCCCTGTGTGCGTGTCGGCGATAGAAACTGAAGTCTGCCCATCTTAAGCGATATCCTTCGTCTCGCTTTGTCAAGTTTCACCTCTTTCGAGAGAATCTCGGTCACAGTAGCATCACCAACGCTGTCTCCTACCCTCAGAAAATGGAGATGTTCTGACGCGATTTCCTGAAGAATCGCTTGTACACTTGTGCCATCTGTAGAAATAATGGTTCCAAGCAATTGATACACGGGCATAGGTTTTGGTGGTGTCCAACCAAGCGGCCGGAAGATATTATTCTCAATAATTGTCTGGTAAAACGCAGACTCACGCCAACTTTGTTCTTCTGGTGTCAGATATTCTGCGGTGTGGTTTTGCTCAGGCAATGGTGCCCCTTGAGCAGAAACATTACCCACAAGGTTTCCCAGTAACCAACACATACTCCAAATGAGTGCTGGCATACCGACTTTTTTCAACTTAATTTACCTCCTTAACAATCATAAGTAAAGTTGAGTCCATATAAGTATAAGCAAGTTTCGTGCCAATGTTCGTAAGAAAACACGGTATTCGCATCAAAGCTGCTAAAATCCTAAAGATATTCTTGTCATCATATACTGGAAACATAGGCATACGCTCAGTTTACCAAAAGATTTTAAAAGTTACTGGGGCTGGAAAGATAGCATCCGTTTAGAATCCGTCTCCTCTTACCAAGACGCAAAAACAGTGTTGGCACGAAACTTGCTTACTTCTTTTTAATTTAATGTAATTCGGTTCTAATAATTTCCAAATTACGCATTCTCATGTACTAAAATCTCAACTTGAGCTCACGTATCTATGGAAAGTTAGTGTTGCTAAATGATTCAATTCGTCAAAAGAAACCGGGGTGCTCTCTCGCGAGGCGGTGGATGCTTACTGCTCTGTATCATTCTGTTCTCGGCATTTTTTATCCGTATCCAAAGTGTTCCTCTCATTCCAGATGGGCAGTTTACCGGAAGTGATCCCTATTTCTACTATAGGAACGCACAACTTATATCAGAGCATGGACTCCTGCCGGCGCGGGATATGGACCGCTGGTTGCCTCTTGGCAGAGATTTAGAGCAGACCCTTCCGATTTATTCTTATGCAGTGGCTTATAGCCACAAAGTCGCTGTGCTATGTTTTCCAAACCTGTCACTTTATCAACTGACACTCTATGCACCTACTATCTGTTTTGTTGTCGGGCTCGGTGTGCTTTTTATTTTCCTTTGGCGTGCCTTCGGAATTCTTTTTGCAACCCTTACCGGGGTGCTTTTGACAATTCTCCCGAGTGCTATTGACCGCAGCATCGCCGGATTCAGCGACAGAGACAGTTGGTGCCTTATGCTTGGCATCCTCGCGGTGACAACATACCTTACCGCTTTACAGACGCAACACCGCCGCGCTCGCCTTTTATGGACACTTGCCAGTGGTTTTACCATGTTTTTTGGTGGGATGAGTTGGGAAGGTTTCGGTGTGTTTAGCACTGTCATCCTTGTTGTAGAACTCTGGCGGATGCTCACATCAGAAATGGAAGATGGCTTAGGGCTTTATCTTTTATGGGTATGTACCTTCGTCCCAACGCTTTATCTCATATCTCCTGCTTATCACAATGGGCAATGGTTCGCGACGCACCTCCGCGACTTTCTGATGGTACCGCCTCTCGCGCTTTTAGGTATTCGCGGACTTCGACATCTTCTCCTCACAAAAACACAACTGTCCACAAAACTCCGGGCACATTCCCGCACGTTTACCCTTAGTTTGGTACTAACGGTTATTATTGGAGGATTACTTTACGTGCTGAACCTCCTTGATACATTTGACAACACCACCGTTTCTTTAAGTCAAACCCGACTCATGCAAACCGTTCGTGAGCTCAATGACCCGGATTACAAATATTGGGCTACCCGATACGGTAGTGTCTTTATACTCGGAAGCATCGGCACGCTCATTGCAAGCATCCGTCTTTGGAAAGAGTTAGGCATTATACTTGCCATATCCGTTGGTCTGTTTAGCCTTTTCGCTTTTTTTGGCGATCCCCTCAAAAGGGCCTGGGGTGCATCACCTTGCAATACCCTCCTTTTCTTAATGCTTACAGGCGTTGCTATCGGGCTCTTTCTAATTGCTCGGCAAAGGCATGAAGCACCTGAAAATGAACTTACGTATATAGCTTTCATCACATGGTTCATTTTCTGGCTCGTCCTTTCACGCGATGCAGTGCGATATGATTTCTTTATCACAATACCCGTCGCCTTTTTTACCACAGAGTTGATACATTTTCTGTCGAATGTTATGAGTCAGAAACTAAGGTCCTCGAAATACACTACCGACGCATTTAGAAAAGATATCAAACATACGCCATTAAAAACAGGCACTGCTATACTTCTATTGTCTCTCATCATGTTCTGGACACCCGCTGGTGCACTCGCAATACGTGCGTTCCCGATAGCAAAACACATCCGAAACCCCTATCCAGGCAGAACTCACACCAATGAGGCTTTTCGCTGGATGAAGAAACATCTTCCTTCAACCACCGTCATCGCCGCCAATTGGGAGTCAGGGAACTTACTGAACGTCCTTGCGAGGGTCAAAACCATCACTGACGCTGACCATTTTCTGCCGCATTGGATAACGCTCTACTATCGCTATGTTCATTGTACTGACACAGGACAAGAGGCATTGGAATTCCTAAAAACTCACAACGCAACACACCTCATGCTCACAGAAAGAGATCTCCAGTACAGCGGCACTTATGCTTTCGTAGGTGGTTACCAGAAGAAAAACGCAAAACTATTTAAGCCAGTACTGCTGGAAATCACCACAAAGAGTATTGGAGAACGCCAACGCCTGACGGGTCTAAAAGACACACCCTTTGCCGCCCTCACATTCAATGAAGCAGAACCTAATGTATTAACAGCACGCCTGAGAACAGGTAAGCTCGTGAAACTGCCTGTGGTTACATTCGTTGGCACGAAACGCCAGAAAACTGGACCTGAAAATACCGAAATGCCCTATGGTGGGGCAGTCCTCTATTTTGATAAACATCAACAACTTGAAAAAGCCTATTATCTTTCCACGGTCTGCTGGAACAGTCTCGCCGCGCGCTTGTTCTTTCGCGGAGAGATGCCGAATGTATTTGTACCTATCTATCCAACTTCAGGAGATGCTGCCGCCGAAGTCAAGGTATGGGAGATACACTACCCATCCGATATAAAGTCAAACCCGAAATATCTTGCAACCGAGCCAGAGGGATAGACTATAAACAATGCTTGCAAACACTATTACGCTTAGCCGCTTACTCTTGACCTTTGGTGTGATAGTGATCTTTGGAATGCAGCGCAATCTTGGCATCGCGCTCGTTGCAACCATCGCACTTATCTTCACACTTGCTGCCGTAGATGGGATTGTTGCCCGCAAACGTAGAGAAACATCGGAGATCGGTAGACTATTAGACATCTTTGCAGACCGGGTGATTGAAAACACTTTTTGGGTCTACTTCGCAGCAATAGGACTGCTACCGTTATGGATACCGATAATTGTCGTGGCGCGCTATTTTTTAACAGATGGTTTCCGACGTTACATTACGCCAGAAACGGAGAGTTGTGCATCTATTCTGACGAACTCGCGCACCATCCGGGGGATCTACGGCGGCATCAAAATGTTCACCTTTATGAGCCTTGCCAGCGTGCGCGTTTCTAATCGTTTCCTTGTTCTGGAACAAGTGAGTACGAGTCTTGCTGTCATCACTGTTACCTTCTGTCTCCTTCGTGCGCTCCCGACATTCATAGCGGTCCATAAAATGATAGGAAAGAGAGAGTTAGATGCAAAATGCTGTCGTTCGGTTTCTCAAGGCACGGAAAGGTTCACACGGAAACCCTCGATACCCAAGAAAGCTGTTAGATGAGATTCTTGAATACTTACGATTCACAAAGGTTGAGCCTTATATTCCGGAAAGCGCGACTCTCTTAGATATTGGTGCCGGTGATGGAAATTTCCTACGCTACCTTAATGGACATCTCCAGTCTGCAGTGGGTATTGACTCACATCTCAAGCAGACGATAAAATTTAGGACATGTCATCTCGTTCCCGGAGTTTTTCCTTATGATTTCAAAGCGGAATTAGCCTTTGATGTTATCACCATGATGGCGGTCGCGGAGCACATTCCTATGGAGGTCTTTCCAGATGTTGCGCAAGCTTGTTGGAAATACCTAAAACCGGGCGGACAAGTGATTATCACCGTGCAACACCCGCGCGTTGAGGGATTTTTAGATTTGCTGAAGGACCTTCGGATAGTTGAAGGATTCTCCATGCATGAACATTATGGCTTCAATCCCGAATGCCTTCCGGAGATTTTCAACCGCTGGACACTCAAAAAAAGAGAACGGTGGGGATTCGGATGCAATAACTTGTTTATATTTAAAAAACCTTGATATCTGTTATGGTGTGAATTCTACCTGAAAAAATCCGTTTAAATCATTGAATGTTAGGAACAATGGAAAATGAACAACCAAATTAGAAAAGAGGATTCCTATGGTGAGATACACATCACTATTGTTAGTGATATGCCAGATATAGCAAAAAGGTTGGAAGGTGAACTTGAGCAAATGGGTTACAAAGTTTCTATCACCGCCGATCACGGTATGTCGGCATCATCTCTCGGGAACAATGCCATCTTAAAGGCTACCTCGGAGAATAATGTTGATTTACCAATGTTACGGGAACAGAGAAACAGCCTATCTGTAACTGCCGGGAAGCAAGCATCTCAAGTTGCGTCTGCAAGGGATAGTTTGTCTGGAAACTATGGAGAGATCATTGGGGAAAGTCCACAAATCTTTAAAGTCTTGCAGCAAATTGAGAATTTTGCAGCTACACCGCTGAGGATCCTGATTTCCGGCGAGACCGGAACCGGCAAAGAGTTGGTCGCGCGTGCCTTACACAAAAATAGTGGCAGATCGGGAGGCATGATTTCTGTCAACTGTGCAGCGTTTCCAGAAAGCTTGCTGGAAAGTGAATTATTTGGACATGAGAAAGGCGCGTTTACGGGCGCAGATACACGTCATATCGGTAAGTTTGAAAGGGCAGACAAGGGAACGCTGTTCCTTGATGAAATCACGGAGATGCCACTTGCTATGCAACCGAAGTTGTTGAGAGCGATTGAGAATGGTGAAATCGAACGCGTCGGCGGTGAAAAACCAATTCCGGTGGATGTCCGAATCGTGGCAGCTACTAACCGAGACCTTGTGGAAGCCGTTAAAGACAAGACATTTCGTGAAGACCTCTATTATCGACTGAATACGGCATCTATCGTTCTGCCAACGTTGGCAGAACGCCAGGAGGATATTGAGGACTTGGTGGCACACTTTCTTAAAAAACATCGTCTGTCTTGGAACTCAGAAATTCCCCAAGTAGCACTGAGTACGTTGGATCGCCTCAAAAGCTATCCTTGGCCCGGGAATATCCGGGAGTTGGAAAACGTTATTCAAAGCGCATTCTACTCCGTCAAAGACGGAATTCTTTTACCCAAGCACCTCCCCGAAGCAATTCGGATATATCAGAAGCAACCCGTGAACTTTCCTGGAAAGTTGCCTACACCTGAAAATGAAGGAGCGTTGAACGTTCCACTTGGCACGACGCTTGAGGCAATGGAAGAAACGTTTATCTGTAAAACTTTAGCGTGGCTTGATGGGAATCGTACGAAAACCTCGCAAGTATTGGAGATTGGCATACGCACGTTGCAAAGGAAATTGAAAAAATATGGTGTTTAGATGGTGTTTGCATTGAGGCAATGAAACCTTTAGACCTTCCTTCCACCCTTCCGTTCCCGTTCAGAAGATGAAAATTAAAGATCGTTTAAAATTTTTCCCTTGTTTATAAACAATACCTTCGCCAAATTATCCGGGTCTAATTTGAGGGGATGTGTAGTGAATAGCACCGATAGAGCCCAGATGCTCAGCGAGTTCGTCAATAACAA
>VXZK01000301.1 GCA_009845545.1 Candidatus Poribacteria bacterium | reverse complement strand
AATTAATTGGGCACTCTCGAACAGTCTGAATACCTATAACAGGCATTCAGACTGGAAACCCAAACTGGAAAGTTTATGCTACAAAGATGTCCACTTATTTATCGGCTTCACTATAAACTATAACCGTTGACCACTGATAACCCCTTTTCCTCAGTTATAGGGCAGAAGGTTCGTTGATAAGCACTCCGCCCTCCGTGCTTTTTTCAGAGCCTACGGTCCCCTCCGTTAGCGCATCAACGGCATCTCGGTAAAGGATGTATGCAGATTCTGCTGTAGTGGTGTCTGGAAAACGGAGGATAAAAACAATCTGGGCATCCATCCAATTTGTTGAATTGGCACTATTTTGATAGTACGCGGAGACCCCGAGTGCGGTATCTCCGAACTGCGGGACATTGGCAGGTAATGTGCTGTAGATTTGGCTTAACGCCCAATTGGATCGGAATAACTTGGTGCTTCCATGTATCTTTTTGTTGTTAGGGAGTAGTGCAAGCATTCGCGGCTTTGGTGGCGGGTCTTTAATCTGTGCAGCAACGGCTTTCGCAAGTGCGATCATCCCGTCACGAATACCGGTAGCGAATTCATACCCCTCAATCTGAACGAAATACTTTCCCTTGGAAAATCGGAGATACCCGCCTGAAAGCAGCGCCTTACTGCCAACCCATTCAAAGGTCATTCGTGGATAGGTGTAAAAACTGTAAATTCCAAAGGCGTTTTCTGGTGTTCCCATGTCAAAGATTTCGAGTAAGATTAACGGCTTTGAACCAAACTGAGGGGCTTGGTATTCCACCTCCGCCTGCCGTTCAAAACCGTAAGCGTAGTAAAGATCGGGCGAAGTCGCTCTATCGCGATAGAGCGTTTTACCTTGATAGGTTGAAGGGGCACGCGACTGTACCCACCCTAATAATTCACCGTTGCTTGGTAGGAGATGTTCCGGCGAAAGTGTTGTCTGTAAAACATCCGCTGCCGTTGCGGATTCTCCAACCTGCCCAGAGAATGACGCTATGTTTTCCGCCACCTCCACCATCGTCTGCTCCGCTCTCTTTGCTGTAGTACTGTGCCATACACCATAGATATACCTGCCTTTATGCTGGGCAGCCGTCCAGTTGCCGCGATCTCTACTGCACGCAATTAGCATCAAGCTGCAGAGGAGATAAGCACAGAGCGAGAAACGATAGAATCTATGAAAAATGTATGCGCTTTTGCGTTTCATTCGCTGTTATTTCCTGTTACCACTGTTCAGCGAGTTGGTTGTAAAGATCTTCTACGAGTTCATCCACAAGGCGCCTCTCGGCTTCTTCACGGGTCTCCGGCGGTTCAGCTCTACCGTCTACAATATAGTAGTCATGAACTTGGAGATGATTGTCCGTTTGTGCGATCATGTTGTTGCGGACCCTGTCAAGAAATTCGTATTCAACTTGTAAGGTCATACGTACCATTTCGACTTCACCTTGGGGGCCATAACCTTGCTCCCGTATATCAAAATCCTGTATCCGCATCGTAAATTCGGAGTCGTTTCCGTCTCGCCACTTCCGGTTGAAACGTTGCGTGAGTTTTTCATGAATCACTTCATCGTAGGGCCGCTGGGAAGCTTCATCGTAGGCAAAATCGGCATCTAAAATTACAACAGGTGCGATACGGATAGTGTTAATATGCTCAAGATACTCTGATTTAGACACATACCCGCACCCCGAAATTAAACTGAGGCATATCAATATCCCTAACACAAACATTGCTTTAGACATTTTTCTCTCCGAGTTTTGACAGAATCAGAATGTTAGCCCCTCTGGAAGGACGGGTTGTAGAAATTTCACTGGTGAAGCCTTCGGACGTGGGGCTTCCTGTTTTTTGCCATAAAACACAGATTTGACGGTATCAACAATATATCGCTTATAAGTAGGGGATAATAAAACAACAAAGACAAGGACGAGTAAAATAAGAACTATGGCTAAGAAATAGGTTAGCCACTTCTGATCGAGCAGATCGCCTTTCTCGAGGGCGTGTTTGGTTGTATTGCGACGTGTTCTCATGGGTATGACTTCTCCACATGCTGGCGCACTTATTTTTTGAGTGTCACTGTGCCATTACTTTAAGAAATCGGATGCATTAAATTATGGATATTATAGCAGAAAAACATAAGATATGCAAAATTTTTAATTCGGGATTGTGGGAGGCGCGATTAACGCAGATTGGCACTTGAATTCGGTCATGTCTGACATATCTGTACTTTCTATTTTTGCGGTATAGCGTAAAAAAAAGAGAGTCCCCGGGTATGGAAGTTGGTGACTCTCTACAATTAGTCTACTATTCAGAACCGTTTTGTGTCACGCCGGGGGGCGGTTCAGAGAATTCTTCACCGCGTTCGGCTGCTTCCCTTCTACGTCGATACCAGTCTGCTATTTCTCTATAAACCTTCGCCTGCCCCTCTGCAATGCCTTCCGCTTTGCCTTCCGCTATGCCTTTCGCTATGCCTTTCGCTTCGGCTGCTGCTTCGGCTGCCCGAATTCGCTTTTCTCGTCTGTCATAATACCAATCTGATAATAACATGGTTAGATCAATGCCTCCCACTATCATCCCGACGATAGCTGCTCCAACCGGGATAAAGTTTGAAATATCATCAAGGACATTCTGAACCGATTCATGTCCTTTCCAGCTCTTCGTTGCTTCATAATCCAAGGCGATGTAACCGTAGATGAGAACAAAGAGAGATATTAGGAAAAGTGCGAAGCCTGTTTTTCCCACTCTCCAGAAGTCTCTCACGGCTCTCCAAAAATCTCTCAGTTTTACCAAAGTCTCCTCCATGAAATTAAAAATATGATACCATGCCTTGCCCGGATTGTCAACGAAAAAGTATGCCTTCATCAGAACCGTTCAGTTTTCGGTTGATTTTGACAAACGGATGTGGTATCTTGTATGCAACGTTGATACAAAGGCGTTACCGGACCTAACACTTGGAGGCACGCGTGAAAACATTACTATTAGCGGATGCCAATCGGCTGTTCGCATCCCCAGTTGACCATACAGCCACCCGACAGCAGAGAGATGCTGCGGTGTATCAAACCCTCATGCTAAGCGAGTCAGACTTTAACGATCTCGTTTTCATGGAAGCGAATGATAATGTATGGGCAGACAATCAGGCATTGGTAGACGGGCTCACACCCACAGGGCAGTCCCGCACGCTGAAAGAGGTCGTAGACAGGGTGCTAAAGGCATACCCTTATCAACGTCCGATCCAAGTCTTCAAGCATCTTTCTGCGGATGAACCGTGGTTTGAGGGATGTTTCATTATCAGTGCGAGATTTGACCCGCGCTTGTTGGGAGAACTGTTGGTTAGACCCTTGACAACTTATGAGAAACCCGCACATCCACCGCCAATCAGGTTGTACCTTGAAGATGGGAACCATAGGGCACTGGTGTATGCCGTTTTTTTGAGGCTACAGGCAGAAGCGTATCAACCCGTCCGCGCCCTCTTCAGCCGAGACTGGAGCCATCTCTATCCGTGGGGACAGGTGACCGCCTAAGGAGGAAGTTGTCTATGTCTAATTTGCAAAACACACTCACACATATTCTTGAACATGAACGTCAATTAGCATACGCGAATGAAGCAACCATACAACAATATGTCGTACTGCCGATACTCAGGGCGTTAGGGTGGGATGATACCGATTTAGCGTCTATGGAAGTATCACCGGAATATCAGGTAGAAAGCAGAAGGGCGGATTACGCCCTATATGCCCCACCGATTGAAAATCCTGTAGTGCTCATTGAGTGCAAACGGTGGAACGCGCCAATCACAAAACACGAGGAACAAATTTGCTTCTACGCCTATAGCGGAAATATCCCGCTTGCCCTCATCACAAATGGCAGACACTGGCGGTTTTACCTTCCGCATTGGAGGGCTTCCAGTTTGAGTGATAGGATCTTTTGTGAAACAGATATTGCTATAGAATGGTATACTCTCTCGCTTCCCTCAGTATCTCATTTTGAACGACCACTATATCAAAGTTTTCTGCTTCTATATCAGTCTCGTATTCACGGTAGAGGTTTGAGGAGACTTTATCATGGGGTTTAGACTCACCGCGGTAGATATAGTCACTTGTGGAAGATTTTTCGGCTATCTTGATGATCTTTGCTAAGACGCGGCTGAGGTCGGTTTGTGTATCAGATGGGTTTGGTGTATTCATGTGCGTTTTCCTTAATATTGTAGGTTGGGTTGAACAGAACCCAAAAATACAAGTGCCTCTTCCAAGCATACCGCAAACGTAAGGTGCTATTACGTACCCTCAAAAATGTAGTGAACCTAGCTTTGGATAGAAATGTTGGGTTTCACTCGGTATTTTTGCAATAGATGGAGCAATCGAATATCAGATGTCTTTGCGAGATTAGCGTTTCGGTGCTATCCATTCAACCCAACCTACGGACTAAAACCTCCGCGGAGTAAAAGTGTATAGCAGTGGGGCACCCACACACGTCTAAGTTTCAGCGGAGCGAAAGATGTAGCGGCGTTAGAAACCTCGTCTATCGGCACACCGTTCGATTGTATTCCTTTTTCAGTTGTTAGAATTTCTGTTTTGCCGAGATGAGGTAGGAGTAAACTCCAACTTCCTTGGGTTTATCAGAAATTAGTGCCGGGACTGCTGCAAGAGCCGCAAGGGCTCCGGCAACAGGATTCCCTTGATTGGCAGCCCACGCTGCACCTGCTAAGCCGATTCCAAAAGAAAATGCTTCTTCCCATGAACCGCGATATACCCTTCTCAAGTCATGAGAGAGAGCCTTCAGTTCCTCTTGACGTTGTTCAAATTTTGCTTCGCGTTCGTCTGGTGGCATAAGGCTGAGTTCGCGGGCAAAAGCGCGGACCGATAGGATATAATCTCGGTGTTGGTGATAGTGCTGCTTACGAAAATCAAGGATTTCTTCTATCGGTACGCTGCCGAAGTCAATCCCCACCTTAGCTATGTCAAACGAAATAATATCGCCAACTGCTGGCGGTGCAGATTCCGGTTTCAGAATCTCACCGAGGATATTAATAACTTTCCTTTGATCCGTAGTTGGAGAAAGAGTTATCCCCATATCCTCACCTTTGGGCTTAAGAATATGAGCGAGCAGAACAAGAACCAAGGCTAAAACGGTTCGATCCATCCGAATAGAAACATTATCCCCCAAATCACACGCCAACCCCATAGAATAGAGAGTTTGAAAAATAGAGTTAGCGAGTTTTTTATCAATGTGAACTCCAAGTTTTGCCTTTGCTAAAGCTTCAAAATCAGCCTTTCTAATGTTTTTACCATCTCTTTTCGTCAGGTGGTCTAATCTTCCAGAATTTATTATTTCGCCAAATGCTTCTGCTAAGGTCTCGATTGCCTGCTCGTCAATTACCTCTTCTGGACGGATGGCCCGAATCAACTTATGCTCCTCAAGGGCCCAAGCGACTGGATCGTCATCGCGGCGAAGAGGATTCGGCATGTCATAAGGAATTAGCAGGGCAATCCCATCGAAAAAACAGATGAGGTTTTTGATCCAGCCCACGTCGCGCCAATGCTGGCCAGGGTAATAGAAAGCAAAATCTGGTTTCATCGGTTAAATCTCCTATAGATAGGTGAGTTCAGTATGGAGTCCACGAAACTCTTTTAACATGTCAATTCGGAAGACAGCCCTTCAATAATCCTTGCAGACTCCACGCTCACATAGACAATCCGCTCAATCGCTGTAACAAGGTCGCGGGGATCCGCAAACCAGCCGTTCGGGTCGTTGATGATGCCGCTGTCTTTGTCTTGTGTAATTTTGTAACGGTCTATGAACCACTCTAAAGGCGTTCTGCCGTTGACGACGTACCGATGTGCCGCCTCCGGGATACCAGCAAGTTGGATATGCTCATTGACAATAAGCGTGGTTTTTGTCTTTTTATCCGTGAACCGCATCGCCCGCGTACCGATTCGGAAATGATGTGGTTGTGGCTCTCCCTCGTGAGTGAATACGAGTTCTAAAGGGTATCGTTCGCATGTCTCATAATTGAGGTGGAGGTCGGCGAGGACAACGCCTACCGCTGCGAAGGTGTGAAAATCCGGTGCAAACGGGATACGTGGTATCATCTTGGACAGGTCGTTTGCGAATGCTTCCCGATAACTGGGTGCATGCAACACACCGTAGACATAATCAAAGATCGCATCTTTGGTGATTGCGTCATCATTGTAGTGTTCACAGAAGGCGTGCAATGCCGTGTCTGAAATGTTATCAATACGATCCGGTGGTTTATCAATACCGTCAAAAGTGAGTGTTGTGTCAAGAGTATCGGCAGGTTTCGGATATCGGTACCGTGGGAAACACTGTGAACCTTGTTTCAGGTTAAGATCGGGCATCGTGTCAGTTACAAGGACAGAAAACGGCTTTTTCGTTCCGATACAAGGGACGCAAATAGCGCGGTTTTCACTGGAACTATTTGGAAAAATGCGATCCATCTGATACTTGCTCTGTATAAAGGTGTAGTCAGCGTAACAATTTGTCGCGACGAATGGTCGGTAAGCAACTTTTTGAATATAGTCCTCATCAAATGCTGTTTTTTCTTTCCGCCTCAGGTTATTTATCAGGGCACTATCCCACTTAATATTCGATTTGTGTTGGTTTGCGACTTCATCTGCCGTAACCCCTAGGTTTTTCTCAAGTTCTGAGAGTGCGGCGAGATAGTCCTGTGTCATTCCGTTCGCGCTCGCGGCGCAGGCATCACGTGAGAGGTTATAAATGTACGCGTCTCTGCCGGTTGTTATCCCTCTTGAATATAACTCAAATATTGCATCGTTTGTCTTGCCTGCTTTCGCGTCCTTTGATCCCATTGGATAAAACTTAACAAACTCACGGCTTCGTTGTTCAATCCAATCGTGATGTTCATCAGGCGTAATCATCCGCCAATCGCTAAATCCTTTTATAGACTTTGCCTCAGTGAGTGCTTGTAATTTCTCCTCGCGTGTTAGATAGTCTCCGATATCATAGTAATGAATTTTACAGCCTTTGTGTGTAGCATTCGGATTCTTGACGAGGAGTGTAATGGCAACGGGTGCTCGTGACCCTGAACCGAAAACTTTACCTCCTTCTCTACGCGACATATCGCCTTGGGTGCGTTGGTTTCCCCGCAGATTTAGCACGTGGATTGAACTGAACTCCTCCACTAAACATGCCCGGATCCCTGCTTCGGCGTTACCATCAATCCATGAACCGTTGGTAACGAAGGCGATGATACCTTGCTTATCAATCCTGTCAGAAGCCCATCGAATCGCCATTTTGTATGTATCATAAAGACGGTTTTTATTTGTTACTGTGGCGGCCTCAACGTAGGTTTCTCTGACGCGTTTTTCAAGTTCTGGATAGTCGACGTTTGGGTTGTCGTCTGCTGCGCTTTTCTGTCCTGCTGACCACGGCGGATTGCCAACGATAACCCCGATCGGTAACTGCTGTTGGTGTTCTGCACGCTCGTTATTTTCCGGGAGCCACTCTTTCGGGAAAAGGGTTTTGTTTTTGTTCAGGTTGAAGGTATCTGTCAAGACGATGCCGTTAAAGGGTTCGTAAGCCTTATCCTCACCGCGTTTTCCGTGAAATGCCTCCTCAATATTGACAGCGGCGATGTAGTAGGCGAGGAGCACGATTTCATTCGCGTGGAGTTCCTCGCGGTACTTCCGTTCGAGATCATCCGGATGAATCAGCGTAGATTGGAGCAGGCGGGCGAGAAAGATACCTGCACCCGTGAATGGATCCAGGATATGAACGCCTTCGTCAGTGAGGCAACGTCCAAACTCGTCTTGTAAGACCTCATTCGCACTGTGTAAAATGAAATCCACGACCTCAACCGGTGTATAGACGATACCGAGCCGTTCCGCGTCTTTTTTCAACGCTTTTTGAAAAAACTTTTCGTAGAGTTCCAATAAGACGCGTTGTCTGCCTTCGCTGTTATCAATGCCGCGGGCGCGCATTCGGACGCTTTCATAGAACCCCGCTAAATCGCGGGTTTCGTCTTCAAGCCCGAATTCTGCGAAATCGTTGCGGAGTTTGTCGAGGGCGATCGACACCGGGTTACCAGAGGCGAAGTCATAATTCTCGAAGAGAGCCTCAAAGACGGGGCGGGTCAAGATGTGTTGTGCCATCATATCAATGGCGTGTTTTCGCGTAATAGAGGCGTTGATTGAACTCTTTAGTTCGGCGTGAAAATCTGCAAACCATTCCTGTAGTGCGTCGTTTTCGGGAGTATCCAATAGACTTTCAACGCGTCCGACGATACGTGTGAAAATATCGGCGACATCCGCTGCCCAGCTCTCCCAATATTTTCTATCGCCGCACCGCTCCACGATCTTCGCAAATATAGCACCGGGGGGCAGGTCAATGGGGAGGAACAGCTGCTCCTCGTTTAAACTGCCAGTGCGTTCACTGTCCTCGTCAAATCCACTGAAGATAATCCGATCTGTCTGTTGATTATTGAGGTCGATTCTATTAATTTCAGCGTTGAGTCTGTCGTCGTGAGAACGGAGTGCGCGTAGCACATTCCAAACAGAGGCAAATCGCTTGTTGTCGTTAAGGACATCGGCAGGGTCAGCACCTGCGGGGATCGCAACGGGTAGCACGATATAGCCGTACGTCTTACCTTCTGCTTTCCGCATGACGCGCCCGACTGCCTGCACAATGTCAATGTGTGAGTTCCGCGGTGTCATGAAAAGCACAGCGTCAAGTGCGGGAACATCAATGCCTTCGGAGAGACATCGGGCATTGGAGAGGATCCGGCAGACACCGTCAGCATCCCGTTTCAACCACTCAATCCGCTTTTTTCGATTGAGTGCATCCGTCTTTCCATCTACATGATCGGTTTCGCATTTGAAGTCGCTTGGACGTTGCTCCTCAGGCATCCGCTCAATAGCACTTTCGATAACCCCGTCCCAATGCTTCACAAGGCTTTTTGAGGCTGCGATGGTATTCGTGAATGCAATCGCGCGGGTCAGTGGTCTGATTTCTGGATCTTCAGTTGATTTCAGGGTTGACTTCCGTTCTGGGTTTTGGAGGGCACGCCAGCACCCGACAATTTTGGTTGCGTCGTTGATGTTAATCTCACTTCCGCCTGAGGTGCGATATGTCTGTAGGGCAGCGTCCGCGTCTTGCTCGGACATCGCCAGCACGACAACTTTGTAATCAGAGAGGAGATTTTGCTCAACTGCCCTGGAGAAGGGGAGGCGATGAAATTCGGGGCCGTAGGTCTCTGGTTCATCCATAGAGAAGACTTCAATATCATGGCGTGCAGCTTTTGCTTTTGCGCCTTCGGTATAAAGCCGTGAGGTTGCCGTCATATAGAGGCGTTTTTTCGCACGGATCCGATCCGTATCGTGAACGAGAACGAATGGGGATGTCTTGTCGCCGTTATCCTCAATGCCGGTGGTTCTGTGTGCCTCATCACAGAGCACGATATCAAAGGCGGGCGCGCCTGCATCCTGTGCGGTTTTCACGATAGGGAGCGAATGATAGGTGCAGAAGACGACCTTCATAGCAGCTTTATCATCTTTTAGGAGGGCTTCAGAGATAGCAGCGGGATCCGTGGTGACCGGAATTTCCAATTCCAGAATGGATGCATCCTCTGCAGTTTTGCCTACTTTTGTGTCGGAGCAGATGCCGATGTAGCGGTGCGGGACGGTTTGTTGCTCTGCCCATTCCCGCATTGCTTGTGAAAAGAGCCCGATAGAAGGGACGAGGTATAGCACCCTGCCGCCGATTCCCGCGATGTCTTCAGCGATTCGGAGCGCAGTAAAAGTTTTACCCGTGCCGCACGCCATAATCAATTTGCCACGGTCTGACGCTTTAAAACCGTTGATAACGTCATCAAACGCAGCTTGCTGATGTTCTCTTAAGCTGAACGTATCTTGTTGATAATCGAGCTGTTCGGGTGCCTCACGGCTGAGATCGGGCCAGTCAACCGGTCGGCTTGCGAGGTCCGCCGCGCTAACCCGTTGGCAGGGGGGTTGCAGTCCGTCGAGCGTTCTGTAGAGGTTGGTACTCCAATCACTGCCGGTATCCACGAACATTCGGGCGGTAAAGGGTTCACGCGCCGAAGCGGAGATGAAGGTATCCAGATCGCCCTTTGAAATCCGTGTGTTTTCGGCATAACACTTACATTGAATAGCGCAGTATCCGCCATCGCGTTCTGCTGCGACGAGGTCTATGCCTATATCAACGCCATCGAATTCTGGACGAAGTTCTGCCCATTCCGACCAAAGATAGACTTCGGAAAACCGCTTTTGATAGAAAGGGTCTTCAAGGAGATATGTCTGTATCAGTCGCTCAAAAAGTCGACCTTTGCCATACTGAGTATTGGCGTTCTCGCGGATGTAATTGAGTGTACTGTAGAATTCGTTATCTGTTTCTTCACTTCCAGTTCCCAATGGAAGGTAGGTTTGCGTTGCTTCTGACATATCTATTCTTTCTATTTTTGCGGTATAGCCTAAAGAAAAAGAGAGTTTCCGGGTATGGAAATTGGTGACTCATTATAAAGTTAGCATACTATTCAGAGCCGTTTTGTGTCACGCCGGGGGGCGGTTCAGAGAATTCTTCACCGCGTTCGGCTGCTTCCCTTCTACGTCGATACCAGTCTGCTATTTCTCTATAAACCTTCGCCTGCCCCTCTGCAATGCCTTCCGCTTTGCCTTCCGCTATGCCTTTCGCTATGCCTTTCGCTTCGGCTGCTGCTTCGGCTGCCCGAATTCGCTTTTCTCGTCTGTCATAATACCAATCTGATAATAACATGGTTAGATCAATGCCTCCCACTATCATCCCGACGATAGCTGCTCCAACCGGGATAAAGTTTGAAATATCATCAAGGACATTTTGAACCGATTCATGTCCTTTCCAGCCTCTCGTTGTTTCATAATCTAAGGCGATGTAACCGTAAATGAGAACGAAGAGGGATATTAGGAAAAGTGCGAAGCCTGTTTTCCCGACTCTCCAAAAATCTCTCACGCCTCGCCAGAGTTCTCTGAGTTTTATCAAAATCCCCTCCGTGAAATTAAAAATATAATACCATGTTCTGCATAGGTTGTCAACGAAAAGAGGGTTTTCGCTTTAATAATGATTTCGCCCCATTTCCAAAACGCGAGTCCGTGACGGCCTAAGTTCTAAATCCTAAAATGGTATATATCATCACTTATCCGAAAACCCTCCCTTTTTCTATAGACATATCACCCCTCATGAAGTTTAACAAATAAATTGGGTAATTGTGTTGACGCGACGTGCGATGAATCGCACTACTACGAACCAATCTGCTTGTTATCATACGTCTTAGCATTACCCGTTTAAATTCTTAATCTTCATCTGGGGTGGGGAAAGCGTCTGAAAACCGTGTTGAAACGCTCAAAATCCGTTAGTAGCAACTTGGATTAAAATAGGGCAAAGGACTTATCCTTTACCCTATATGTTTCTTAGATTGGTTTTTATAGTAGATTCTGTAATTACTTATACACTCAGCATCGGTGCGGTTAGGAA
>VXZK01000233.1 GCA_009845545.1 Candidatus Poribacteria bacterium | reverse complement strand
TCTTTTGCCAGCACACCCCCCCTAACCCCTTATCAGGGGGAATTTGGTCATTGATTGTCTAATCTCGGTGTTTTTTAAAATAATGCAACCTTTTGAAATGTAAGTTACGTCACTACAATCAATGGATGTTAAATTTCGGGCGAGTTGTTACTCACAAATTGGACGGGACCTTCATTTTCAAAAGACATTTTGGAAGGAGAAAACTATGCGCTTTTTCATGATTAATCTGATTCTTGTCTGTTTGTTGTTCTTCGGGATTGGTTACCTTGCTTTCGGCTAAACGCCTGAAAAAAATTAAGGATGCAGATACTTGAACAGCGAGCGGCATAAGATAATTTTGACGGATGTTTAGCCCAACCGGAGATCAATTTTTTATTTTTTCAGAAATAATGCAACCTTTTGAAATGTAAGTTACGTCACTACAATCAACAGACGTAATAATTCAGCGGGAGGCGTGCAATGCAACAGAGCGATGCGCAACTCATTCACAGAGTATTACACGGGGACCAGGAAGCATTCAGTCCCTTAGTCAAAAAATATCAAAAAGGGGTTCATGCCTTGGCATGGCGGAAAATCGGTGATTTTCACATCGCGCAAGAAATTACGCAAGACGCGTTTCTCAAAGCGTACCGGCAACTCCGGACTTTGAAAGACCCTAACGCGTTCGGCGGATGGCTTTACGTGATCGTAGCCCGCGAATGTCTTGATTATCTCCGAAGGAACCGCATACCCATGGAATCCCTTGATACTGCCGATTCAAACGAGGTGGACAAAGTGTCATATTCTCAATATGTAGCAGAAAAACAGGAGGAGGATGCCGACGAAACGCGCCGCGAGGTTGTCAAGGAGCTACTGAAAAAATTACCGGAAAGCGAGCGAACGGTAATGACGCTCCACTATCTCGGCGAGATGGCAGTCAAAGCCATTAGTGAGTTTCTCGGTGTCTCCCAGAATACCGTCAAGAGCCGTCTCAGCCGCGCACGCAACCGTTTACGGAAAGAGGAAGATGTGATTCAACAGAACCTCGGCAGCTTCCAGCTCCCGGATAACTTGGCAGAAAACATTATGCAAGAGGTTTCGCGTATAGCACCCGTTCCGCCTGCGGTGAGCAAACCGGTAGCACCCTTAGCGATTTCTGCTGCCTGCGCTGTCTTGATTTTCCTAATGATCGGGGTTGGCACCCCGTATCTTTCCCGTTTTCAGAAACCGTATAGTTTAAACGCCACCTCGGAACCGACGGTTGAGCTGATTGATGCGGTTTTTGTTGTGGATACGCCTGCGAAGCCTGCGGTCCGATATCAGCCAGGGAGTTCACACACCCCGGGTAAGCGTCCCGGTGCCGGTCAGAAATCCGACGCATC
Organism: Candidatus Poribacteria bacterium; assembly: GCA_009845545.1. Classification (GTDB taxonomy): domain Bacteria; phylum Poribacteria; class WGA-4E; order WGA-4E; family WGA-3G; genus WGA-3G. Next base: position 10,245 of record VXZK01000233.1, on the reverse strand, counting down.
GCTTTTTGCCACACTGCCAGTCGATACAACAGAAGTCTCAACGCCGAAGTCTCAGTGGAACCAAACGAAGGGTCCCGAAGGCGGGCTCGTCAACAACCTCTTCATGGCATCCAACGGCGACGTTTATGCCAGATCAGGTGCGGATATCTATAGATTAACAGATGATAGAAGCACGTGGATACGTGCTAACACTGACGTGTCTATTAACGGCTACTGGCAAATGGCAGAACATGAGGATACCCTCTATATCGTTTCTGACACGGAAACCCTTGCTTCGGTAGATAGAGGTGAGACATGGCGCGTGCAGGGCGCGCGTCCAGAAGGGCAATTAATTGACATTGTCATAACAGATGAAGCCCCTGGGGCGCAAGCCAATATTACAATGTACTTGGCACTTGTTGATGGTGTTTTCCGCTCTGTGGATGCCGGTAAATCGTGGACATCTCTTAACGACGGCAACTTGGCGGATAAGGAAATTCGGGCAATCACTGCTATTGGGAACACTGTTTTTGTGGGAACGGATAAAGGTCTCTACCGCCACCGTTCGGAAGGCTGGACGCAATTACGCGTAGGTGAAACCGGAAATATTCGCGCATTGACGAGTGCTGAACACCGACTTTACGTTGCTGTCGGAAATGATGTTCAGCATAAGATGTTTTCGATGACCATATCAATTTCATCGACATCTAAGACCACTTTGTCGCTTTACCGATCAACAGACCTCGGAGATTTGTGGCAGGCAATAGATTTCACAGAAACAGTTTCCGATTCCAAGGAAAACGGTTGGTTTAGTTTTTCCCATGAAGTTAACAAACCTCAAGTGTCAGCACAAACGGCAGACAATTCAGAAGTAGAAGAGACTTCCCGCCTTAAAATGGTAGCAGTGCAAGAGAGACTTTTAGTCTTAGATAGCGGGAATAGTCATTACTCCAGTGATGCCGGGGAGACATGGATATCTTTAGATACAGGCACCCTAAATATGGCAGATACTTTCGCCGTTGTCATGTCGGGTGCGAATACTTTCTACACAGGGGGTCGATTCGGGATTCAGCGCACGACCGATGCAGGCAAGACATGGCATCCGTTTAACACAGGGTTGGTGAGGACGACTGTGGACAATTTGGTCTATGCCAATCATGCGCTCTACGCAACAATATGGAAAGAACTTGTTGTCTCATTTGACGGGGGTGAATCGTGGGCACCTGTGCTACGTCGTCCTGAAACGCTTACGAGTCTGATGAAATTTAACGATATGCTTTATGTCAAAGGTGTCAAAGAGACATCGCCGCAACTTTTCCGCGTATCTGCTGAGGATACCGGGTTAACGCCTGTCCCCGAAATGCCGAGTTTAGGGGTGTCGGACATTGAAACACTCGTCCGTGAAAAATTTGAAAACGTCCTTCTGGAAAGCGGTCAAGATGAACTTGAGAAAAACGATGAGGAACGTATGGAATTAACGCTTCAAGATTTGCTTGAAGATTTCGACCTGGATAAGCTCAGTACGGCTGGTGGTCAGGCGATAGAGAAAGGTATGATTGAACTCTTTCAGGCATATTCCGGGAGTTTCGCTGTCAGCGGTAGTACTTATTATATGGAATATAACCAGCAACTCTTCAGGTGGAAGCCCGGCATGACTGAATGGTTCAATACCGGCTTAGCAGATGCAGGTGAGTCTATTGATTCTGTTGCCGACCTTGAAGAGCAGGGCTCCATTGATTTCAAAATCGCTGTCTCAGGCGAAACCGTTTACGTTGGCAAACGGGACGGACACCTCCTTCAATCGTTTGATGAAGGCGACACTTGGAACGATGTCACGACAGCTCTTCCGTTTTCTGTTACGCAATTCAAGGCTATCGGCTTTGCTGGACCGACGCTTTACGTTGCCACCGATAAAGGTGTTATGTATTCAAGCGATGGGACTCGCTGGCACACGGCGATCGATGCGGAAGGCACACCGCTTGTCATAAAAAAAATGGCAGTGGATGGTACAACAGTATACGGCACAACTGAGCGACAGATATATCAATTGAAAGAGAATTCAAACACATGGGAACCCGTCACACCGGAAGTTCCGAGCAAGATTAACTCGTTTACTGTTGATGGTAATACACTTTATGTTGGGACACCTGGTCACGGCGTACTACGTTTCACGCTTGATTAGTTTGGTAGGGGTTGGTTTCCTCAACCCTTACCTACAAAAAAGGAGATTTAAAAATGTTAAAAATGATTGGACGCTTAAAAACACATTATCTTGGGTTGCACGGACAAGGCAAAACGATAACGCTTTTGTTCGCAACTGTATTGATGGCGATGTGCCTACAACTGACCCTCCATGCAGGCACAAATCAGTTTCTCTTTGATATGGACGGGATTAAAGACCCGGGCAGTTTGGCGGTGAAACTCGAAGACACACGCGCACCGGTGTCCCAATGGATCGCCTCGCAATTGTCCGAAGATATACAGTGGCTGTTAGTCGGATACGATGGCGTAAGCGATCCGTCTCCGAAGCTGCAAGAGGCATTGCTATCAGAATTGAATCGGCTGCTTCAAGCGGGACCTCTCTACGATGCGCAAGCGTTCGCTGATATTGAGCTCAGTGAAGAAACGCAGGCACTCATTGCCCAAAATCCGAAAAGTGGAGAAGCGTTGGTTCGCTTAAATCGGTGGCTCTTAGCAGATACCTATCCTTATGAATTAGCCTCACTTTCAGCGCAGCAAGATTCTGAGGATGCCAAAGGCATTGAGGCGTGCAGAGAAAATTTGAGACTGATAAAACTGGCACGTGACAACTATCGTATTGCCAATGCAGATACCGACCCGCAGTGGCTTTCCGAACTTTCCCCAGAATATCTGGAGCAGAAAGTGCTCCTCTGCCCGGCAGATGCAACAGCAGGCATGCCCGGTGTCTTAACCGAAGGCGCGTCGGACCCGACGTTACCATGTAGTTATCTCTATGAGATGCGTCCGTCTAAAAAAGCTGATCAGGAAATTCTGTCGATGCAGGAAGGTGATATGACGCCCATCGTTCGGTGTGAACATCATCGCCTCAACTTAAGTGTTGCCGGGAAAATTTATCGAAACGGACCGGAAAGAACTATCTATAATAGCAACAAGACAGAGTTTTCTGCTTTATCTGATTTTTTACGTGACTTACGGTCACAACACGGAGAGAATTTTCTCAAGACACAAACGGTGAGAGAGGAAATTAAGACAGCGACTGAAACGTTGGTCCTCAAACACGTGCCGAAGGTGCTCAATCGCATGGAGGTTAGTATGCTTGAACAAGTTAAACCGCAGCTGGAAGCACAACTTGGAAAGGGTATTCTTGAAACACAAAGGGGTGTGCATATCCTCCAACAAGTGACCGTGCCGGTGAGAGATCAGGTTAAGGAACAACTACAGTCGCAACTACAATCGCGGCTTGGCGAAGAGTTTCTTAAGACGGCGGAGGGACAGGACATCCTTAAACAATTAGCAGCACTGTTCCTGGAGGACCCGGTGCCGTTAGGAGATCCAAAAATAAAGGTCAATGTTAGGAAAAAATAGTCTCAATTCCAGACCCGATAGGTGCGGTTGTGCGGTTTGCAACCGCATCTACCATCGGATTCTGTAAGTCCTATAAAATATAAAATATAAAGGAAAAATCACCATGTTAATGACATTGATTCAAAAAGAGATTATGCATCACGTGCTCAGCGTCCGGTTTGTCGCGCTCCTGCTGATGTGTGTGCTGCTCATCCCCACCACCCTTTCGATCAATTATCGTAAATATAGCCAGAACCTCATTAATTATCAAGAGTCGGTTAAACAGGCAGATACAGAAGCAAAGGAAAATCCACCGAATGCACAGGACCCGAACACAGAAGTTTCCAAACTTTTCCTCAAGCCCACACCTTTGAGTGTTTTCGTGAACGGTTTAGAGGATGCGTTGCCGACCTATCTTGGCATGACGCGTAATGGGGTCCGGCAAAGTTCTACTGGGCTTACGCAGGCGTCTGTTGCGTATGTCTTAGGCAATCTCGATTTCCTGTTTATTGTCGGGACTATTTTCAGTCTATTGGCACTGCTGTTCACGTTTGATGCTGTTGCTGGGGAGCGCGAGGCGGGAACGCTGCGGATAAACCTGTCAAACCCTCTGCCGCGAGACGTGTTTTTGTGGAGCAAGTTGATTGGCGGATACGTCGTATTTGTTATCCCATTTTTGGTATCGTTCCTCTTGGGGCTGCTCCTGCTCACTTGGCAAGGCTTTCCTTTAGGCGAATTTAAGGTCGCTGCACCCGTGTTTTGTCTGACGCTGATCTCGTTGCTCTATATTGCTGTGTTTTTTGCGATAGGTGTGGTCATCTCAACCTTTCTGGATAACGCCAAGACTGCGCTGATTGTCGCTTTTACGTTTTGGGTGCTTGCCGTGCTGGTTGCACCACGGGGTGCCTTTATCGTCGCTAAACTCGTCTCACCAACTCGGACACAGCAGGCGGTTTATATGGAAAAATCAGCACTTCGCAATAACCTGACGAAAGATAAGGAAGAGAAGCTCGCGATAAAAATGCAGGAAACTATGGCTGTCGGAGGCAGTGTTAATATTTCGCTGAACGATCCAGGGACACAGAAAAGATTGAATGACCTCAGAAAACCGATTGAGGAGGAGTTTCGACTGGCGTTCCAGGATCAAACGGACAAAATTGACAGGGACTATCAGCGCGAAAAGGATCGGCAAGAACGAGTTGGAGAGACACTTTCTCGGATCGCACCAACATCCTCTCTAGCATACATTGCTATGAACCTGACACAAACGGGTAAGTTGAAAAGGAAGCTCTACTTTCAAACGGGTGAGCGGTACTATAATCAACTTGATGAGTCATATTTCAGTGGGATTTCCGACGATGCACTGGCACAAATTATGCAATTTGCGAATCGGATGGACGATTCTTCTGAACCAGAAGAAATCTTGCCGCCGCCACCCCTGACGGAACCTTCTTTGTCAGACACATTGCGTCGCTCTGCAGCGGATATATCTTTACTTTCTCTTTTTGCGTTGGCGTTTACGACGGTGGCGTTTCTGAAATTCTTCCGTTCCGATATTTAATACAATTCAGGTAATGGATAAAAAATAGAGGAGAAATTACCATGTTAATGACATTGATTCAAAAAGAGATTATGCATCATGTGCTCAGCGTTCGGTTTGTTGCACTGCTGTTAATGTGCCTTTTACTCGTGCCACTGACCCTTTCGATCAATTATCGGAGGTATAGCCAGAACCGTGTGGACTACCAAGAGTCGATTAAACGCGAACAGGCAGAAACGAAAGAAAATCCGCCGAATGCACAGGACCCGAACACGGAGGTTTCCAAGTTGTTCCTCAAACCGACACCTTTGAGCGTGTTTGCGAACGGTTTAGAGGATGCACTGCCGACCTATCTTGGGATGACGCGTAATGGGGTCCGGCAAGGTTCAGCAGGGGTTTCTCAAGCCTCCGTTGCGTATGTATTGGGCAATCTTGATTTCCTGTTTATTGTAGGGATCGTTTTCAGTCTGCTGGCACTGCTGTTCACGTTTGATGCTGTTGCTGGGGAGCGGGAGGCGGGAACGCTGCGGATAAATCTATCGAATTCCCTTCCGCGAGATGTTTTTTTATGGAGCAAGTTAATCGGTGGCTACATTGTGTTTGTCGTTCCGTTTTTAGTGTCATTCCTGTTAGGGTTGCTCCTAATCACTTGGCAGGGCTTTCCGTTAGGTGAGTTCAAAATTGCGCTCCCTGTGTTGGGGCTGACGCTTATTTCGTTGCTCTATATTGCGGTGTTTTTTGCGATAGGCGTGGCCATTTCGACCTATCTGGATAACGCCAAGACAGCGCTGATTGTCGCTTTTACATTTTGGGTGTTTGCGGTGTTGATCGTGCCACGGGGCGCGTTTGTCGTTGCTAAACTCGTCGCGCCTACTCGAACGCAGCAGACGGTTTATATGGAAAAAACGATACTTCGTAATAACTTGAGTAAAGATAAGGATGAAAAAATTGGCGAAAAAATGGCTGAGGCGTTATCGGGTAACGAAGGTGCAGGTAGCGAGAATACGATGGTTATTCGCTCAGACGACACAGCATTCCAAGAAAGAATGGATAAACTCAAAAAACCGATCGAGGAGGAGTTTCGACTGGCGTTTCAGAATCAAACGGACAAGATTGACAGGGACTATCAGCGTGAGAAGGATCGGCAAGAACAAGTTGGAGAGACCCTTTCTCGGATCGCACCAACATCCTCTCTGAGCTATATTGCGATAAACCTCACGCAAACGGGTAAATTGAAAAGGGATCGCTACTTTCAAACGGGTGAAAGGTACTTCAGTCAACTCAATGATGCGTATTTCAGCGAAATTTCCGACGATGCACTGGCACAGATTCTGCAGATAGCGGCTCGGCTGAATGAGTCTTCTGAATCTGAAACAGACAAAATCCCACCGCCGCCAACCCTGACGGAGCCTTCTTTATCGGACACATTGCGTCGCTCTGCAGTAGACGTGTGCTTGCTCGGTTTTTTCGCTATAGCGTTTACGGCGATAGCGTTTCTGAAGTTCTTCCGTTCTGATATTTGATACAATTCAGGACTTACACAAATTCATTTGCTGGGCGCGGTTTGATGAAGATTAAGTATTTAAATTCGCCAGGACTTACGCAAATTTAGCACGCGATGGTAGATTTTTTAGTTTTAAATCCCCTAAAGAATCAACGGTATGAATGCCTTATGGGCATTCCCCGCCCCTTATCAGGGGGACTTTAAGAGGAAATGCGTAAGTCCTATAAGATTAGATTGCTTTCGGCTTTAATTTTTGTGTTTGTGCTTTATATTTTCAGTCTATCCGGGTGTGATAATCAAGAAATTAACACGTATTACAGCACCCGGCACGTGCTAAGCGGAATGAATAATATTGACTTGGAAAAATATGAAGAAGCCATTGCTGATTTTGACAAAGCTATCAAACTCAACTCGAATAATGCCAGCGCATACGAACAACGTGGATTGGCAAAGTTAGGACTTGGCTTTTATCAAGAATCCAGTAGGGATTTAAACAAGGCTATTAAACTTGACCCAGATAATGCCTACGCATACAAACTGCGCGGATTCTCAAAACACCACCTTGGTTTTTATCAAGAAGCCATTGCTGATTATGACAAGGCTATCAAACTTGACCCAAATAATACCCCTGCATACTACCTGCGCGGAAGTGTGAAGTATCAATTAAAGCAACATTTTCTTGCTATTGCTGATTTTGACAAAGCTATCAAACACAATCCAAACAATGCCAAGGCATACGCTCTCCGCGGATTGGCGAAGTCCCAGCTTGGTCTTTATCAGGAAGCCAGTAGAGATTTAGACAAGGCTATCGCACTTGATCCAGATAATGCTGATACATACAAACTGCGCAGATTAGAAAAATCCTTAAGAATGCAACATGAAAAGAATTGATTACTGGGGAAGACCCGTAAAATACATGGAGGTAAACAATGTTATTGCGTCGTTTATTTGTATTTTTCTTGCTTGTGTTATTGTTTGTTTGTTTTGTTCAAAGAAGTGAAAGTATCAACACTGATGTTAATGGCGATGGTATTGTCAATATCCAAGACCTTGTACTTGTCGCTGCAGCAATCGGTGAAAGTGGCGAAAATGATGCGGATGTTAATGGCGATGGTATTGTCAACATTCAAGACCTCGTTCTCGTTGCTACAGCAATCGGTGAAATCCCACCAGCACCGACGTTTTCAGCGTCTGTTCCGCTTTATTCTGTCCTCGAAGAAGAAACATGGTCGTTAGACCTCTCTGCCGTTTTTGCAGATGCCACTTTGTATTCATTCCAAAGTGAATATACGCCTCCAGAGTATCTTACGCTTACTGGTAGTACACTTTCTATTACTACTGCTCCACAAGTTGACTCGGATAAGGTCATTGAGATACTGGTAACAGGTACAAACCTTAATGGAAGTACCAATGGCACGATCACCCTCTTTATTAATAACGTTCTACCAGCACCAACATTTATTGCTCCATCCCCGCAAACTATGAAAGAATCGGGTTACGTGGACTCGAGTACTGCTTGGAGTTTAGACCTTAAACCTTTGTTTACAAATGCCACGAGTTACACGCTTGTCTCTGCTCCATCGTATATCCTTTTAGATAATCATGATATTTTGCGATCAGTATATAAAACCCTGCGCTCAAGAAATGGACCACCAAATGTCACTTTTGGTAATACGGTCACTGTAAATATCGTCGTCTCTGCAACGAATTTGGGAGGTACGACAGAAGCAACAATACCGCTCACAATTACACCTTACGACCTGCGCCCGCAACTTAAGCATAATCTTGATGCGATACCCACGCGGTATAGTGCTGAAGATCGGATATATGAAGCCTCTGTTTTTCGGTGGGTTAGGCACAATCTCGTTGGAATTGCTAACCCAACGCTCGCTTTCCAAGACAATTACACTGTGCCTTCGTTTATTTCCCTTGAAAGATCAAGGGGTGGGGGTAAGTATCTTCGTGTGGAATTGCCAAAAATCACAACGGAAACAACTTACAATATTAAGTTGAAAGCGACAAACGAAGACGGAGATTTTAATTTCATATATCCGCTTGTTGTCTTACCGATCCCTGACGGTGTAACGCATACAGGTGATTTTACAAAGGTTGGGGATGTACCACATTTTGGGGCAAATATCTACGCGCGTGGTCTTACTGCATTTGGTACGACGTTGTATACGCTCGGTACAGACAGAACAGCTGGGCGAAATAGTGGTGTTAGGTATCTTTACAAAATCAATCCGACAACGGGGATCGCCACGAAAATTGGGGATGTGGCACATCCGAGTCTGTATGCTATTTGTTTTTTGGGAGATACACTTTATGGTTTGGAGGCAAGGCATCTGGTAACGATCAATACGTCAACAGGTGTCACATCACGTGTAAATCCTACAGACATTTGGATACCTGATGTTCATCTGACACTGTTTGCTCATAACGGCACACTATATGGTTACTATGTGTCCCGTGATATGATATATACGATTGATACTTCAACGGGTATATACACGCTTGTTTATGAAGATTTTGATGATGGTTCTAATGATATTTACCGCTTTACCACTATTGGGGATACCATTTTTGCTGCGGGTCAACATCACATTAAATTAGTAAACCTTGATATTGAAAAGGCACTCATGATTGGTAATCATAGAGTGTCTTTCTGGAGTCGTGAAAAAATTGTAGGTTTGGCTTCTATTGGAAACACTTTATATCTCTGCAAAAGCTGGGATGGTGGCTCTGCGTATTTATATTCTTCCGCTGTCCCGCATAAAAAGTGATACGCTTTTTACCGTTTAAGCGTAACTAATAGCAGCTGCGATTTTCGCCACGTAACTCGGAGGGGCAATATCGCCCCTCATAACTCTCAAAAAAGGAGATAATTATGAATGATTATACTGACCAAGAACAATTGATTGCTACTGCGATTGGTTTAATGAATCAGCGTAAGTTTAAAGGAGCAGTCCCTATACTTGAGAAAGTTATTGCGACATTAAAAGAAGTTGAGAAGTTAGAAAAAAACACAGAGTCTGGCTTTAAAGGGTTAGGTAGAACTCTTTTAGCAACTGCTTACTTACTCAACTCTGCTTGTCGTATTTCTATATATAAGGACGATTCTGAAAACGCACAAATAATACGTGATACATTAGCAGATAGTAGAGCGGGTGCTGAATTTGCTATCAGTATCCTTAGAGACCTTACTTAAATGCTTTAGGTAGTTTTCAGTTGATTTTCTAATTTTATCAACATTTTCTTTGCGTCTTTGTACACAACAATCGCATTGGCATAGTTGGCTCTCTCCCCATTCCTTTAGTTCTTTCAGACTAAGCCCCTTAACTTGTTCCCGAAGTTCTGCTAAACTAAGTTCTTTGTTTGATATTGCCATTTGAAAAACCTCACATTAATGTTAATTAATCGTAAACCTTAACTACTACATCTCACATGATAACTAATTACGGCTACGATTGTCAAGCAAAAACCGCAATCTCTATTCAGGGGTTGCGGTTTTTGTTGCCTAAACATTTTCAATATGCTAAAATATATAGCAACAACCTACAATAGAAATAGCGTGAAATCAAAATTAACCATCCCCCAATCTACTAACTGCGTTTTGATATAATTAGGACTTACGCAAAACTATGAAAATAGTTGACTTAGGTTGTGTAATGTGGCA
>VXZK01000274.1 GCA_009845545.1 Candidatus Poribacteria bacterium | reverse complement strand
CTCACGTTATTATACCATGAAAAACGGAGTTGTTCAAATTAAACTTGACAAATTCTGTGCTTTATGATACACTTTTATGAATTCCGTAAGACTTTGCACTTTTTTCTTGCAATTTATATTTCAAAAGTGCTATAATTAAGCGAGTGTATTCTTTAATCGCCTCGCGGTGTCGTATACAGCATCGTGAAAAGTTAAAGAATCACATCACTGACAAAAACCGTCATCGGTTCGGTTTACCGGTGGAACGTCAGCATTCAAAAGCGTGATTGCATTGCAGTACTGCTATCACCAAAAGTAAAATCAGACGAGGGAATGATGCTTTGGGAAGCGCGCTTCTTGCTCAAAGTTCGGAACCTTGTGTATATTTTTCAAGAAGGAGAATTCATAGCTATGAAAAAATTAACAATCTTTATCACGCTTGCCTGTGTTGTCATGATTTCACCAATGGCACTCGCGCAAGATTGGCAGCCGGCAGGTGATAACTGGATTGAAAAATGGTGGGGACTCGACTTGGTAACGGAGACCGGTGGTTTTGGCACGTCCGCAGGAATTGACTACCTTTCGGAAGGTAGTGGCGGTGTTATTTCAAACGCTTCCGTTTCTACACGCGATGGTGCAGGAAAAACCGCAAACATCACCCTCAAGTCGCCGACCAATGGTGCCCTCCTCGGTTGGTCAATCGTTAACATTGATATCGAAGACCAGTTCAATATATCATCAAGCCACGGTGCTGACGGTAACGTAATTAGAGATGTCACATGGCACGGGATTATTGCTATCATCTCACCGGATGACCGGACAACGACGATGCACCCGGCACACGATGACCACGCACAGATATGGCTTAACGGTGAACAGATTTATGATAATCCCACTTGGACGGGGGGTGCTCAGGTCGTTACAACGCCAACTGAAATTCAACTCAAGAAGGGTGAGAATTTCTTGCACTACAAATGTGGTGAATCGGGTGGCGCAGATTACGTCAACCTCCGCTTTGAAGCAACTGACACTGATCTTCTCATCGCACCGACGAAGGATAACCTCTTTTTGAATGTCCTGACACCGGTTGAACCGCGAGGCAAGCTGGCGACACAGTGGGCAGATATCAAACGGCAGTAATTCTTATTCCTCACAAAAAACCCGTATCCTAAACCGGATGCGGGTTTTTTGTTGTCTATTTTTGTTTCCTAACGGCGTTTGAAATGCTTCACTGTTCCGACGCTACAATCGTCAAAGTCTGATTGATAGACACATTTTCCAACACCTGTGTCGTACCCCTTTGCCACACAATAGCAATCTTCTCAACACGCTGGCTCTCGCCTAAGCCGAACAGCAATCGCGTATCGCTGCCTGATGCGTAACTCGAACCGCTTTTTACCTCTCTCATTTGTGTCAGGTCTGCAGTTGAAACCGTAACTTTCGCTCCAATTCCATCGCGGTTACGCTGAGAACCGATAAGTTTAATACCGATCCAATTATTCGCGTTTCCACCATCGTTCCGAAGCAAAACGGCGCGCTGGTTGGAATTCATAATAACAATATCAGTATCGCCGTCGTTATCATAGTCCGCAGTAGCGGCGGCTCTACCGACGAGTGTTTCTGTGAAGTAAGCACCAGCAGTTTCTGATACGTCTGCGTAAGTGCCGTCACCTCTGTTTTGAAACATCTGGTCACGTTGGGCATAGGTTTCGTGGTCCATCAACATTTCAATGACATCTTGTGGATGTCCGTTTGCACAGAACAGGTCGAGGTGTCCATCATTATCGTAATCCAAAAAGAGTGGACTAAAACCGACGAATGGGAGTGTTAGTTGTTGTAACCCGCTCTCCGCTGTTGCATCGGCAAAAAAGAGTCCCTCCTCGTTTTTATAGAGGGTCGCTTTTTCGGAATTCGCAACGATCAGGTCGAGCCATCCATCAGAATTATAATCGCCGCAGTCTATCCCCATAGAACCTTCAGCGACCCCGCTTTCATCATAACCGACACCGATGAACAGGCTTTCATCGGTAAAAGTGCCATCGCCGTTGTTCCGGTAAAGGAAGTTGCGATTCGTATCGTTGGTGACGTAAATATCTGGCAACCCGTCATTATCGTAGTCGCAGGCGACAGCTGCCATCCCTCTTCCCTCCGTCGAATTTGTCACGCCTGCTGTTTCTGCGATATTGGTAAAGGTGCCGTCGCCATTGTTTTGATAAAGGACATCGGGTGTTCCCTCGTAACTACGCGGATGCCCGTAACCGACAATACCTTTAAAAGTTGTCACTGGCATTGACAATTCATAGACCAAATAATTGACGACAAAAATATCCAAATCGCCATCTACATCAAAATCGAGATAGACGGCTGCGATGCCCCAGAGGGTGTTATCAATGCCGGCGGCTTCGGTGATGTCGGTAAAGGTACCGTCTCCGTTGTTTCGGTAAAGCACGTCTTGCCCAAAGTTCGCGACATAGAGGTCAGCGTCCCCGTCATTATCAATATCCGCAGCGGCAGCTGCCATCCCGTACCCGGTGTCCCCTGTTCCTGAAGTTTCAGTAACGTCTGTAAAACGTCCATCACCATCGTTGCGATAAAGCACATTTCCGAGTTGTGTCTGCTGCGCGTCCTGTTTCGCTTGCGGAACATTACCGCTGTTGACAAAATAGAGATCCGCATCGCCATCAGTGTCATAATCAAAAAAGACGACACCAGACCCCATCGTCTCAATGATATGCTTGTGCTCGGTTTTACCGTTGCTGTGTGTGAAACGGATGCCTGCCTCTTCGGTAACATCCACAAAGACAGGCAGTTGTGCGGCAGCATTACCAATAAATATGAATATGAGAAGTAATACCATTTCTAAAAGTTTATATCGCATTAACCACACCTTTCACCCAGACCCCGGTAGGTGCGGTTTCCTAACCGGGGGCCCACCCGTTACTGGGAAGGGGCACCGGGCATAACCAAAAACAGTAGACACTTCTAAGAGAAAACGTCAATCAGCATTGGTATAAGATGTATTGTAGAAGCACCGTCGGAAGCTGATGTTTGGGCATTATATAGGACTATTTTGATATTTTTTCTGCTGTTTTTGCCAGTCGGAAACCGACAAAGGAAGTTTTCAGATTTGGGTAGAGATAAAACCGAAACGTCGTGCTGCATCGGGCGATGTTATCCATCCAAGAACCGCCTCGGAGGACACGCCAGCTGCCGACAGCCGGTCCCGTTGGATTTTTTTTCGGACGTTTCGCTGCAGCTTGAGAACTGGACCAATAATAGACATCGCTGTACCAATCCGCCGTCCATTCCCAAACGTTGCCTGCCATATCCATCACGCCGTAGTAGCTTTTACCTTTCGGAAAGCTTCCGACGGGTGCAAGACGATTCTCGTAGCCATCATCGTTAGCGGCTGTATTTGCGTGCGGTTCCATTGCATTGCCCCAGGGCCATATTCTATCGGTGTAGCCGCGCGCTGCCTTCTCCCATTCGGCTTCGGTTGGCAGTCGCATGCCTTTCCATGCGGCATAAGCGTTTGCATCATGCCATGAAATACCGACGATGGGATAATTCGGGAACTGCGCTGCGCGCGCGGGCCAGTCCCCAATTTGTGGGAGATGTGTGAAGTTCTCCGGTGTATGTTGCGATACTTTTTCTGGCGAAGCGGCTTGAAGTTTCCAGAATTCGTAGTACTCAGCGTTCGTTACCTCATATCTACTGATGTGATAGGCATCAAGGTAGACTTTATGCTTCGGTTTTTCATCAGCAGCGCGGCTGTCGCTCCCCATTGTGAAGGTGCCGGCAGGGATTAGGATCATATTCTCCGCGCCTTGTGCACATACGGTCGTAAAGGCACAGAGGCTGAAAAGCAGTGTGACGAGAGACAGCTGTGTGATGTTACAATAACTATTTCTTTTTCTGTTCAGACAAAAGGTGTTCATAGACGCGGTAATGCTCCTGCGCAAGTTTCTGCTTGCCGAGACTCTGATATAATTTTGAAAGATTAAGATGGTAATACGGTTGATCACTGTCAAGTTCGACTGCTTTTTGGAATGCAGCGAGTGCGTTGCGTTGGTCGCCTTGCATCGCATAAGCACTTCCAAGCGTGTTATAGAGTATTGATGCGTTGGGCATCAGCTGGATAGCCTTTCTGACGGCTTCTGCTGCATGCTTTGGGTAATTAAGGTTCATAAACGCTCGCCCCAGTCCATGGTGAAAGTTGGCGTTGTTCGGTGCAAGTTCAATACACTTCTGAAAAACCGGGACGGCTTCAGCGTAGTCTTTTTGGTTCATCAACAAAGTGGCTAAGCCTGTCCAAGCCTCAAGATTGTTCGGTTCGGCGCGTGTCAGGCGCATGAGGCGTTCGTATTCGGCGAACTCTTTTTGTAACTGCTGATAAATTTGCATCTCGGCTCTGTTTTTCTCGCGGTCACCCAATCGGAGATATGCCATACCGAGTCCGTAGTGCGGTTCGGCATAACGTGCCGGTCCGAAGGCTAATGCCTGTTTGAAGTTTTCTATCGCTTCTGGATAGGCTTTCAAATTCAGGTGTGCCGTGCCGAGTTCATAATAGACCCCTGCTGCCTTCGGTTTCAGTTCAAGAGCCTGTGTCAAAATTGGGACTGCGTCTGCATAGCGACGTAGTTTTACGAGTGCTTTGCCGAGGACTTCGTACCCCCGTGCATGCTGTGGTGAAAGTTCAACAACGCGCGCTAATGTCGTCACCGCGTCTGTCCAGTTATCCAGTTTAAAATACACAACGCCGAGCGAGTAGAGTGCCTCAATGTTGTCGGGCATCAACGCTAAAGATCGTTGGTAACTTTCAGCAGCTTTGTTTGAGAATTCTTCTTGGGCATACGCCATGCCGAGGTAGTGGTGGATTTCATAGTGATCGGGTTCAATTGTCAGTGCGGCTTCAAATTCAGAGATAGCCCCGCGATTATCGCCCCGAAACATGTGAGCAAAGCCTTGCTCTACGTGTTGGACGTATTTACTATGGTCACCAACTTTTTCACCAGCAACACTGGAGAATGGCAAACAAAAGGAAATAACGATGATAATTTTTAACCAATTTCGCATTAGGTTATCCAAAAATTTTGTGTGTTTAGATCCACAATTCAAATCCACTGACGCGGAAGGTTATTTAAATGTTAACGGTACTCCCGAAAAAAGTCAAGTTTTTCATGGCGAAAAAGGCGAGTTGGTGCTATACTTGTGCAGAAATCATCAAATCGGAAATGAGGAGTAAAATAAATATGCGACAAGTTACAATTTATCGTGAGCCGGGCAGATATGCTGGCTGGCCGGCGAATTACGGGATTTGGGCATGGGATAACGAGATCGTTGTCGGCTTTACTGTCGGGTATCACAAATCGGATGCGGGTTTCCATCGCCGTGACCGAGATAAACCTTTTGTAGGGATGCAAGGACGCAGCTTAGATGGCGGTGAAACATGGCACGTCTCAGAAACACCGTGTCGTCTACCAGCAAGAGGCACCCTCTCCGCAGATGAGCATGTGGAAGAACGGCACAGACTGGAAGCGGACGCTTCGTTCAAGGCACCGGATCACGTCGATTTTTCACATCCGGATTTCGCGATGATGTGCAGCAGATCCGGGTTGAGAGCGGGAGCCTACTCATGGTTTTATACCTCTACAGATCGGTGCAAAAGTTGGGAGGGTCCCTTTCGGTTACCGATGTTTGGGTACACCGGGATCGCAGCACGCACGGATTATTTGGTCTCAAGTTCAGATGAATGCTTGGTGTTCCTGACTGCATCAAAGTCGAACGGTGAAGAGGGGTTGATATTCTGTGCGCATACCACCGATGGCGGTGCGTCGTTTTCACTGCTCTCTCAAATTGGTCCGGAACCTGAGGGGTTCGCGATTATGCCAGCGAGCGTTCGGTTGTCGGATTCAGAGATTTTAGTCGCCGTTCGGTGTCGCGGCCACGGGAACGATTCCGGTTCAGACTGGGAAGAGCGGCAAAACTGGATAGATCTCTATGGCTCAAATGATAACGGTCAAACGTGGGATTATGTGAATAGAGCGGTGGAAAACACTGGACGTGGCGGGAATCCACCAACACTCACGCTCCTTCACGACGGTAGGTTGTGTCTTATCTACGGCTATCGGGATGCCCCGCATCGGATCTGTGCGAAGTTGAGCAGTGATGCTGGCAAGACGTGGGGTGAGGAAATCGTCTTACGCGATAATGGTGGCGACCACGACATCGGTTATCCTCGCACCGTTCAACGTCCTGATGGGACTGTGATCACTGCATACTATTTTGATGAGGAACCGGATGGCGAACGGTTCATTGAGGCGACGTTGTGGAAACCGTAAGGGTTGAAAACGTAGTTACTTGGTGCTTGAACGTAGGTCGAAACAGATGAGGCGATCTTTGCCGCGAACATAGAGGTAACCCGCTGCCAATACAGGTGCTGCCCACGCGGGATATTTCACTAACTGGCGACCGTTTTTATCTTTCAGTGAGCGGATTTGTGAAATCACCTCTAATTTCTCTGGGGTGCATTTAAGGAGCATCAAACGCCCATATTCACCAAGATAGATGAAATAGTCGTTCACCCAAAGTAGCGAGGCGCGTTCATCAACACGTTGGGACCACATGACTTTACCTGTTTTGAGTGCCACGCAACGGAGTTCCGCACCGTTGGGACGTTGCCCACTACAAGCATAGAGATAGCCCGCATGGTGGACTGCGGTGTTCCAATGCAATTCCATGGACTTGTTCCTGCGCGATGCACGATCTTTCCAAACGACTTCATAGCCGTTGGGACGTACCTTGAGAACTGAACTGCCAATCCCGTACGATTCGCTAATAAAGACAAAATCGTCAGCAACGACCGGACTCGAAGCGTTGACAGATTCAATCTTAGCGTGCCGCCACGGGTAATGGAAGTCAATGACCCCTGATGTCGGTTCAAAGCCGACAAGACCACCGCGCAGGAACGCAAATCCCCAACGCCTATCGTCAATCGTTGTAAAGATAGGACTTGCATAACTGGCGAGTTCATCTGCTATTTGGTAGACAACCTCGCCAGTATGCTTGTTAAAGGCGACAATGCCGCTCCGATTCGGATCGGGTCTGCCGTTCGCGCCCCAAATATCCTTCGGACTGCCCGGTGGTGACCCGCCAATCTGAACGATGAGCAGCTCGCCTTCAATCGCCGGTGCTGAAGCGACGCCGAAAAAGTTTTGGACGACGTGAAACTTCGCCATTGTGTCAACTTCCCACAAAACTTTACCGTCTGAGACGTGCACACAGTGTAGCATCCCGTCTGCCCCGAAGATATAGACGCGTTCTCCATCAATAACCGGACAACATCGGGGTCCGTTGTTGTAACCGTACATATCTTCGTAGTCCGTTGGGTATTCAAATCGCCACAGTTCTGTACCGGTGTCGCTTTCCATACAGGTGAGCCGCGCCATATCGCCGTGACGTGCGAAGATAAACAGACGTCCATTGGCAAGGGTGGGTGCCCCGTAACTCGTGCCGATCCGCTGATGCCAGACCACTGGTGGTCCCGTTTTGCCCCAAGGTGCGATGTCTATCTTTTCTTCGGACTTGCCGTTTCTTTGCGGACCGAGGAAATCGTTCCAGTCAGAAGTCTGCGCATCTACGAGCATTGTCAACGGAAGACTCAGTAAGAATAAGGTGACGCGTGCGAGTGTCCTCACGCAGCGACCTCCTCATTTGCTCGTTTCACAAGGGCATTCATGTAGGCGATCGTGTATGCTGTTCCGATACGACCGTCACCGCCCATTGATGGGATATGGTCGGGAATCAGTACACCGTTGAAATCCACCTCGCGGAGTGCTTTTGCCACGTGGTACATGTCCTGATAGCCGTTGTCAACAAAGGTCTCAACGAAGTGCGGGAGCGGCTGATCGACGTTGCGGAAATGGACTTTGAAAATCTTGTTCCGTTCGCCGAAATAGCGGATCGACTCAATGACATCTTTGCCCATGAGTTCGCCACCCTCCAGCCAACAACCGACGCAGAAACACATACCGACATTCGGGCTGTCAGCGATTTGCAGGGCGCGTTTGTAGCCTTCAAAACTGCTGAAGATACACCGCGGAATGCCAGCGAGATGCACTGCAGGCGGGTCATCGGGGTGGATGCCAATCATCACACCGGCTTCCTCAGCGACAGGTGCTGCCTGCTTGATGAAATAGGTGTAGTTGTCCCAGAGTTCCTCTTCGCTGTATTCGCGTCCGTGTGAGAGCGGCATCCCATATTTTTTACCGCCCCAGTGTCCCACATCGGCAGCCGCAAGATTGAACCCCCTTGCACTTGCGCCGCCGCGTGTGGTCTCGCGTTCAGTGCTCCAGATACCGTTACCCATGTGTGCATAAGTGGTATACGGGATGCCTGCTCTACCAAGATCGCGGATGTAACGCTTGTACTGTTCAACTTTTGCGTCGCGATTCTCTAAGTTAAGCACAATCCCGTCTTGGTTGTGGACATCGCTGTTGCCAAACCCGTAGATTTTGAGTCCCGCGTTCTCGAAAATCTCGCGGCGACTCATGAAATAGTCGTAATTCGCATTTTCGCCGTTCGTCCAGAGGACAACATATTCGACATCCATCTGCTTAGCGAGCTGCAGGTCTGCCTCACTCGGTTCCGGCGACATCTGTGCTGTAACTTTCATACCGGGTTCAATATTGTCCAACGGGGTTTGAGTTGCCATTTTGTGCCTCCGTTTTTTTAAGGGTTTTCGGTCATCGGTTTTCAGTTATCAGTAAAAAGGTTTTTGACTTAACTGACAACTGATAACCGGCACCTATTCTTCGTCTCCTGCTTCTGCTTTGAGTCGATATAACTCTTGCGTTAATTCGGTGACAATATCTGCGTATGCTGGGTCGTCGTAGACGCTGCACATCTCATTAGGATCTTTTTCCAGATCAAAAAGTTCCCATTCCGGTGTCTTCGGTTCATCAAGGGATCCTGTTGTACCGAGCGCCTCGCCATAGTAGTAGATGAGTTTATAACGATGCGTCCGTATCCCATAGTGCGCGGGTACATAGTGATGAGCAAGGTGCATCCAATAGCGATAGTACATTGACGTTCGCCAATCGTCAGGTGTTTCACCATTGAGGACTGGTCGTAGACTCGTGCCTTGCATGTCATCAGGAATTGATACACCTGCGTAGTCGAGCCAAGTCTCTGCGAAATCTATGTTTAAGGCCATCGCATCGGACGCGCTGCCGGGTTGAATTTCGCGCGGGTAGCGGACGAGGAAAGGCATCCTTAACGATTCTTCGTACATAAACCGTTTGTCATACCAACCGTGGTCGCCTAAGAAGAATCCTTGGTCAGAGGTATAAATCACGAGTGTGTCGTCCGCGATGCCATCTTCATCGAGGTAATCGAGCATCCGACCCACATTGTCATCAATTGAGGCGACACAGCGGAGATATTCTTTGATATATCGCTGATAATTCCAGTTTGCCCTCTCCTGATCGGACAGCCCCTCCGGTGGTGGGCCGAGCTTATCAATCTTGAGGTCCCTCTCGGTCATGTGGTCAAAGACGCGCATCTTCGCTTCCTTTGCGGCGTTTGAACGGTTCGCGTAATCGTCGAAAAAGTTATCCGGCATCGGAACATCGCCGTCCTCGAACATGTCGGCGTGCTTCTCATCGGAGTCCCATGGACGGTGCGGTGCCTTGTGGTGAGACATCATGAAGAAAGGTCTATCTCTGTCGCGATTCCGCAGCCATTCCAATGAGAAATCGGTAATGATGTCGGTAGCGTAGCCTTTGTGCGTCGTTCTCCCGTGAGGCTCAACCATGACTGGATCGTGATAGAGGCCTTGCCCGGGCAGCACGTTCCAATAGTCAAATCCTGTTGGGTCCGCATCACCGCCGTGTCCGAGGTGCCACTTACCGACCATCGCGGTTTGGTAGCCATCCGCCTGTAGCATTTTCGCGACATTCGGTCTTCTGCCGTCAAAATGATCCCCTATAGTTTTGACCCCGTTGAGATGGCTGTGTTTGCCGGTCAGAATGTTCGCGCGGCTCGGTGTGCAGATGGAATTAACACAGAAACAGTTATGAAGAGTCATGCCGCCGTCTGCGATACGATCAAGGTGCGGTGTTTGGTTAATCCGACTCCCGTAGCTGCTGATAGCATGTGAAGCATGGTCGTCGGACATGATAAATAGGATATTTGGTCTGCTCAATTGTGGCTCCTTTAAATGAATTTACAATTTTCCCTATCATATCCTATTCTACACGAGAAGTCAATCTTTTTTCAGAAGTATCCAGTACTCAATCAGCGTGTAATGACGGTGGCACTTCCGTGAGCGTGTAGCCTTGCGCTTTTGCTTCAGTTTGTCGTTGATACCACTTTGTCCAGACTTCTCCTTCTTTAGCGGTGCCTTTTACAGTGCCTCTCGCCTCTTGGTAACTGGAGATCAGAGCTGGTATAACCATCAGGTAAATTCGCAAAAGTACCTTCTGCTGCCGCAGCCACATCTGGCCATGTTCCATATCTGAAGGATTCGTCCCACATAGTGAATGTAGCAGAAAACAGAATCCAACAGGCAAGAAAATAAGCGATAAAGGACATGGGGTTCCAAAGCATAAGTAACAGCGTCTGTCGGGCTTTCATGATATATTCTCCTGTGCGAGATTTCCTTGAAATCGTGTTTCGTACCTGTTAATAAATACGGAACAATGGCGGCACCACGTCAAAAGGGACACCTTGCGCTTTCGCTTCTTGTTGTTGGCAATACCACTCCGCCCACGTCTGTTGTACTTTGGCTACTTCTTTCACAGTACCTCTTGTTTCTTGGTAACTGGAAATGAGACCAAATATAGCAGCGACTATCGCGAGATAAGGTGCAGCGGACAAAAAATTGCGAGCGAAGTTCTCTACTGCCCGAACTATATTAGCAAGATCTGGGAGTATTGATATGAGGACGAGTAAAAAGCAAGTAATCATCCAGCATAGGAAGTGAATGAGGAGGAGCTTCGGGTTGCGAATCATGAATAAGAGTGTCTTTTGTGCTTTTCTGAAATAGGAGTTGACTCGCATGTTTTTCAATGGCGGTGCGGGTTCCACGAAATTGTCGTCTTCTGCTGTCGCTTCCTGTTGTCGGTGATACCATGCCATCCATATCCGATGCTCATCAGTAATGCCTTTTAGATTGCCAACTGCTTCTCGGTAACAGATAAGAAAAGGGGGTGTAACGACAAGCACCCAAAATCCAGTTCTCGTTAAATCTTCTATAATTTCGTCCCAAATAATTGAGGCGGCTTTTAGATAATCCCCGATAGACGCAGGAGGTGCCACAATAACTTTAATATAGGGCAACGTCCCTTCCATGAATGGATCATCTGCCACAATTCCCCAAGCCGCTAACAAAAACCAACACGTGAAATGAACGATGAGAGGTACTGGGTTCCGAAACATGAACAACAACGTTTCTAAGACCTTCATGCTACCCCCTTCCTACATACGAATTTTTTGTTTCAAACTTTGGAACATTAAGGCAGGGTTTTCATTTTTAGTTGAAACCACTTCGATTTTCTTCAAAAAAGTAGTTTTTACATAGATGGTGCTTCAATGAGACTAAAGGAGCGGTTTGGAAGAATAAACCGTTTTTTGGGATGGGACGAAACGCGAACTAAAAAAAGGCGAGGTAACAAAAACCTCGCCAGTCGTAATCAGGTGATTGAAGTGCCACCGTTTATTTAGACCACAATTTCGCAAAGTTAAGAGAAGGTTTTT
>VXZK01000046.1 GCA_009845545.1 Candidatus Poribacteria bacterium | reverse complement strand
TACCAGGGGAGTGCGTAAGTCCTAGCCTTAATATTTTACAATACTTTTAAAATTATTTCAAAAGTTTATCACAAACTCGGAACTAAACCGAACCGGACTTCACCAAGGAATTACCGAATTAAAAAATTAATCTTCATCAACCGCACCGGACTTGAAAAGGAAGATTCAAACATTAAGATAACCTGATAATTTATCTAAAACTAAATCACCCTCGGACTGACAACAGGTAATCTTGACAATGGGTCAGGTTTGTGTTAGAATTTGTACATACAAAGTTGATATATAGAGATGTGAAAGGAGACGAACAAGAAATGGAGAACCATCCGTACGCCCCGGCGGAGATAGAACCCTATTGGCAAGCCGAGTGGCGAGAAAAAGAAGCATTTAAAATTCCAAACGATATTGAAATACTGAAAACCAAGCCAAAATTCTATGTGCTTGGCATGTTCCCCTATACTTCAGGTGCTGGACTTCACATGGGACACGCGAAAAATTATGTCCCGACCGATGTGCTCGCTAATTTTCGGCGGATGCAGGGTTATCATGTGATGCACCCGATGGGATGGGATGCCTTCGGACTCCCGACAGAGCGGTACGCAGTCCGTGAAAATGAACATCCAGCAGACGTTACAAAACGGAACACAGAAACCTTTCAGCAGCAGATCCAGCGCATCGGTCTCTCTTACGATTGGTCTCGCAAAATAGACACCTCTCTCCCTGAATATTACAGATGGACGCAATGGATTTTCCTCCGACTCTATGAAAAGGGGTTAGCATATCTCGCCGATGTACCGGTCAATTGGTGTCCAGCGTTAGGCACCGTCCTCTCAAACGAAGAGGTGAAAGACGGTAAATACGTTGAAACCGAAGACCCCGTTGAACGCCGTCTCATGCACCAGTGGATGCTCAAAATTACCGTTTATGCGGAACGGCTGTTGGAAGACTTGGATTTATTGGATTGGCCCGAGGGTCTCAAAGAGATGCAACGCCACTGGATCGGCAAGTCGGAAGGTGCGGACATCACCTTTGAAATCAAAGATAGCGATGAGACGTTCACCGTCTTCACGACGCGTCCGGATACACTCTTCGGCGCGACCTATTGCGTGTTGGCACCTGAACATCCGCTTGTCTCTGAGATAACACACCCTGATGCCGCAGCTGCAGTTAACGCTTATGTCAAGGAAGCCGTCAATAAATCTGATCTTCAACGTACGGATCTCGCTACAGAGAAAACAGGTGTTTTCACAGGGGCTTATGCGATTAACCCGTGCAACGACACGCCTATCCCGATTTGGGTTGCAGATTATGTGCTCATGACTTACGGTACAGGGGCAATTATGGCAGTGCCCGGACACGATGAACGCGATCACGAATTCGCCTTAACCTTCGGTATCCCGATCATCGAAGTTATCCGCCCCTTCCCAGTAACGGGTGGGGGCCCCCCCTTCCCAGTAACGGGTGGGGACCCCGGCGGTGAAAAGCCGATTGAAGCGGCACCGTTTGAAGGAGATGGCGTCTGTGTCAATTCCGGTTTCCTCAACGGTTTGCAGGTCGCTGAAGGGAAAGAAAAGATGATTGCTTGGCTTGAAAGAGAAGGAAAAGGGTCGCGTCAGGTGCAATACCGCTTGCGCGACTGGCTCTTCTCGCGACAACGCTATTGGGGGGAACCCTTCCCGTTGGCACACCTTGCGGATGGGACGATTGTTCAACTCCCAGACGAGGTGCTGCCCGTAGAACTGCCACCGATTGATGCTTATAAGCCGACAGAAGACGGTAAGCCGCCACTTGCCCGCGCCGATGAGGCGTGGTTGAAGGTAACGCTCCCCGATGGCAGCGTTGCCACACGGGAAACGAACATTATGCCGCAGTGGGCGGGGTCCTGCTGGTATTACCTCCGCTTCCTTGATGCACACAATATCGAGGCGCCTTTTGACACCGCACTTGAACGCTACTGGATGCCGGTGGACCTCTACATGGGGGGCGCCGAGCATGCTGTCTTGCACCTGCTCTATGCGCGTTTCTGGCATAAAGTGCTTTACGATTCTGGATTGGTCTCCACGCAAGAACCGTTCCAAGGGTTGCTCAACCAAGGCACGATTCTCGCTGAATCGTACCAAGACGCTGCGGGCAAATACTACTATCCGCACGAAGTTGAGCAGAACAGTGGAAAAGCTGTTGCGAAAACCTCTGGCGTGTCACTCCAAACGCAGATGGAGAAGATGTCTAAATCGCGTTTTAACGTCATCAATCCGAACGACGTTATTGATAATTACGGCGCGGACGCACTCCGTCTCTATCTGTTGTTTATCGGTCCCGTCACGGCAAGTACACCGTGGCAAGATGCCGGTGTAGAGGGCGTCTATCGGTTCCTTCAACGCGTCTGGCGGCTCGTTATTGATGAAGATAGCGGTGAACTCAGCGCAAAGTTGACCGATGCTGTTGGGACAGCGGATCCCGAACTCTGGCGCGAACTCCACAAAACTATCAAGCAGGTAACGGAGGACACCGAATCCATTGATAAGATGAACACCGCGATTAGCCAGATGATGATCTTCGTTAATACTGCGACACAGGCGAAATCGCTATCGAAGGAGACCTTGAAAATCTTCCTGCATCTGCTCTCGCCTTACGCACCGCACATTGCGCAGGAGTTGTGGCATCGTCTCGGCGAAACGGGTTTCCTCGCGCAGGAACACTGGCCCACACATGACGCATCTGTCCTGACGAGTGCGACCGTAACCATCATTGCTCAAGTCAACGGGAAACTCCGTAACCGGCTCCAACTCCCTGCTGATGCAACTGATAAAGAGGTTGAGGCAGCCGCACTTGCAGATGAGCGGGTTCAGCGATTTATTGAAGGAAAACCGATCCGGAAGGTCATTGTTGTGCCGAACCGCCTGATTAATATCGTTGTTTAACAGTTATCATGCTTCGCAGTGAGAACAGTACGATTACTAACAACTAACAACTGACAACTGACAACTATTCTATGACAGACTCTACATTTGTTAATAATGAAAATACCGTTAACGGTAGCGTTTCGATGATTCCATTGGGCGGCTTAGGTGAATTCGGGCTTAACATGATGGTGTACGAGACCGAGGATGACCTGATCGTCATTGATACCGGTTTCATGTTGCCGAATTCAGATATGCCCGGTGTCGATCTCATATTCCCGGATATCCACTATCTCATTGAACGAGAAGAAAAAATTCGTGGAATCCTTCTAACGCATGGGCACGAGGATCATATCGGTGCCTTAGCCTACATTTTACGGCAGTTAGATGTACCCGTTTACGGCACGCAGCTGACGCTCGCGATTGCAAGCGGACGGCTGCGTGAGTACGGCGTGCTCGGTAAGGCACAACTCAATACGATTGTCCCGGGTGATACCGTTGAATTGGGCGATTTTACTGCTGAATTCATCCATGTCACGCACAGCATCCCGGATAGTGTCGCCATCGCGCTCCGGACACCGATTGGTGTGATCGTCCATACAGGCGATTTTAAGTTTGACATGACCCCTGTTGATGGCAAGTTGAGTGATGTTCAGAGGCTCGCGCGCTTAGGTTCGGAAGGTGTGCTGATGCTCGCCTCCGATAGCACAAACGCTGAGCGACCCGGGCAGACCCCCTCTGAACGGAGTATCTATGATACGATAGATCACATCTTTCAGAGGACTGAGCAGAAGCTATTTCTCTGTACCTTCTCCTCAAGTCTGCACCGTATTCAGCAATTCATTGATCTGGCAAATAGACACCGACGGCTGATTGCTGTTAGTGGACGTTCGCTCCTTAACAATGTGCGCACCGCTTCCGAGCTGGGTTACCTTCACTTGAATCCGGACTATCTTATTGATGCGCGCGATGCGTCTATGTTCCAACCACACGAGGTGGTGATTTTAAGCACCGGCAGTCAAGGTGAACCGCGCTCCGCCTTAGCATTGATGGCACTCGATAATCATCCGTTTTTAAAGGTAGAACCGGGCGATACCGTTGTCGTCTCTGCACGAATCATCCCGGGTAACGAAAAGGCTATCGGAAATGTGAGGAACCATCTGCTCAGACGCGGCGCGAAGATATACCACGAACGCAATGCCGATGTCCACGTTTCAGGGCACGGGTCAAGCGAAGATTTAAAGTTGATGATCAATCTCTTGCAGCCCAAATTTTT
Source organism: Candidatus Poribacteria bacterium (assembly GCA_009845545.1). Classification (GTDB taxonomy): domain Bacteria; phylum Poribacteria; class WGA-4E; order WGA-4E; family WGA-3G; genus WGA-3G. The sequence continues at coordinate 7,703 of VXZK01000046.1, read as the reverse complement.
TATGCCGATGCACGGTGAGTACCAAAACCTTGTACGGCACGCGGAACTCGCCGAATCCGTCGGCATCCCGAGTGACAACATCAAAGTCGCTGAAGATGGAGAGCTCATTCACCTGACCCCTGAGACATGCGAGGTTTTTGGACGCGAGGGGCGTTCTGGCCGCGTGCTTGTTGATGGGAAACCGGAAATTGAACTTGAGGATATTGTCCTACGCGACCGTATCCAACTCTCTGAAGAGGGCATCCTTGTCCCTATTATTGTGCTGCACAGTGATACAGGTGACAGCCATCAGGAGTCAGCCGCCAGCGATCAGCAAGATATCGGTCAACCCTCAGCCGCCAGCGATCAGCAATCGGATTTAATTTCAGCCGAAACTCTCTTGCCTGAAGGTTTCCAACAGTTACCGACGGAAACCGATAGCGATTCCAAAACAGGATTGAATGCCGGGCAGATAGAAATTATCTCGCGTGGATTTGTCTACATGGATAAATCAGAGGAACTCATAGAAAAAGCGAAAGAGATTACCCGGGGTGTCATTGAAAACCTGAGCGACGAACAGAAACACGAAACCGAGATCGTTCAAGATGAGATCCGCGGCGCGCTCCGCCGGTTTTTCTCGAAACAGATGCAACGGACACCGCTCATCTTCCCCGTCGTCATGCGGGTTTAGGACACATCTTGAAACATTGTTTTATCGAGGTTCGTCTTGCACTCCGCCGCGATATAAGCAATATTAGTTTCTTTTGTTATGCTACTTTGAAAGTCTTTATGGTATGACGATTGAATAAACAACCTTCTACTTATGGCGAAATCATGGTCTTTGGTCCTAACCCGCATACCGCCACCAATGCTATCTGTCGTAATACTCGACTCAAATCTAATTCCCGAGAAGCAGGTTATCGGACCGAAGTCCAAATCATAGTCTTGAAGTATATCAGACAAAGCTGAAGTTAATAATATTGGCAGGAACTCTTCAATAATGGTATTATCAAGTTTAAGTTGACCCTTCTGGCGATGAAGAAAGTTATTCTTGCTGTCAAATATGACATTCAACTCAATATACTGTTTGTACTCGTTTAGCATCTCAATCATATCGGTTGCAATTTTTCGATACCCGCCTGTAACCGATTTTAGTTTTGCTAACCATTCTTTATAGAGTGTGAGTGCTTCTAAGATATTGGGTCGATCCGATTCAGGGAGTTTTTCATTTTCAAGTAATGCGTTTAATTTATCACCGTGAGGCGTAGGTAGAATAGGCATACTTAGCCACCTCTCACATTCTGAGCATCAAACAACGGTGAGGCATGAACATCGCTAATGTTCTTTAGGGCTAATCTGATGTCGTTTTTTGATTGTTCAGGTGCTGTTGAGTACGACTTTTCCAATGTTTCTTGAGCGATTCTTCGGGCGATCTCTAAATAGACTCCGTGTGGAGGATATTTAATCGGAGGAGAAAAGTGGAGGATATCTTCAAAGATACTTTGCCCAAAACTATTACGAAATACTCTTTGTTGTTTGAGAATTAAATTAAACCCTAACGCTCTATGGCAAACTTCAGTCACGATTTCACCGTTAAAGAAACGTGTCCGTTTTACCTTTGATTCTCTACCGACTACAAAAATCAGTCTTGCTCCTGAACAGCAGACTCTTGCTAACTCGCCAACTGTTTGAGCTATATCAAGACAAAACTGTACAACGGTCAGAAATCGATTGCTCCTATGCTTTCTATTAGCTCCAAACTCCGATCTTGATACCTTTAACAAGTTCCAATTCAAAGCTTCCATTGATGCCCGATACTGCTGATGGTAATTAAAAACATTAATATATGGCGGGGACGTAATGACGAGGTCAATTGAGGAATCGGACAAAGGGATTTCACGGGCATCTGAAAGAAGGACCGCAATAGGTTGGCATGAAAACGGCAGTTCAACCACAAGTTTCCTGAGATTCGTCCAAACCTTAAAAACCTTTTTTATTGATATATCAGTCTGATAAAAATCAAGTAAAGTTATCAAAGTTTCCAACAATCCTTGTTGGAAGCGGTCATCCACCTTTGACAGTAAGCCAACGAGTTTCAGCTTAACTGCCTCAAAATTTGTTTCACCTTGCTCTTCCTCAATATTCTGCAATAGTGGCAAACTGGATAAAAATTCAGTATGAAGAAGATTTGAGATTGCTCGTAAATGTAAGCGGCGTGAATCAACAGGAATGTTTATAAGATGGTAAGTCTGCGCCAGCATAGCAGCCGCAGGATTAATCTCGGTACCACTGGCTTTAAGTCCAGCGATACCCGATTCCAAAAGAACAGTTCCACTCCCAAGAAAAGGGTCAAATACACTGGTATCACGATTGGAATATTTATCCAAGAGTATTTGAACTAACTGAGGTGAAAATTGTCCTTTCCAACGTAAAGGGTTACTACGGTACTTATTAGCAATATTGAGATCCGCTTGAAGTATTTCTTCTGTATCAAAAGGCGTGTCTGCATAAATTCCATTCAAAACCGGCATTATAACACCCACAAAATCTGGTCTTTTTCTGCTGTGTGCATAGTCGAAATAAAACCTTTCGCTTTTATTAGTACTCGTCCTATCTGATACATATTAGCCAGTATGTCAGACGTGGCGGTTTTGCCTGATAGGTATGGCAGCGGGTCCTGCAGTAGTCGCGTTATTGGAAAAGCGCGAGTCTCTGTAGAATATACTGCTGCCAACGACGAACACCAACACGCTTAAATTATATCACATTTGATAGAAAAAGTACTACTTATTCTTCTTTCTCGACGTTGGTAAATATTCGTCAGCGTGCATAATTCGTGTAAGCCTGGAAAAATCTGAAACTGCTTGATGTCTGATACAAATTTGTGGTAAACTTTACTGAGTGAAGATACGAACGTGCAAAACATATAACCAAGAAAGGAACATATTGAATGAAATCATTTATGTTGATCATGGCAATTGCCACCTTGATAGTAGGTCTCTCCGCCTGTGAGCGGATATCCGAAATTACGCAACCAGCCACACCGGGGGTAGAAGATAAAAGCGATGCAATTTCCATCGGAGTCGTTTTACCGTTGATGGGGCACTTGGCTTCGGCAGGCGAACTCATGAAACACGGCTTCGACCTCGCGCTCGGTGAAATTAATGACGGCCGACTCGGTAGTCCGCAATTCAAGTTTATTATTGAAGACGATGCCAGTACGCCAGAGGGTGCGGTTGCTGCTTTCAATAAACTGATTCATGAAGACGGCGTATCTGTTATACTCGGGCCCGCGTCGTCAAGCGCGACGGAGGCGGCTTTTCCCATTGCCGGTAAAAATCGGGTTGTCGCTATTAGCCCGACGGCCGGGAAACGTGGGCTTGGCGCGATCAGTGATTTTGTCTTTCGGATCCCGCTCGCGACAGACGTGGTGGTTGCTAAAGGCATCCCGGTAACATACGCGAAACTCGGCTATCAACGCGTGGCTACGATGTATGACGAAACCGATGGCTTCTCCACAGATCGAGACGCGGCATTGCAGGAAGTATTTACTGCGGCGGGTATTGAGGTTCTCACCACAGAACTGTTCCGGAGTGGCGATACCGACTTCTCCCTGCAATTAGCCCGAATACAGGGGTTGAATCCGGATGCAATTTTTGTTTCAGCGTTGCCCCCCGAAAAACCGCTGATACTGGTTCAAGCAGACGCACTCGGCATATCCGCTCCGTTTATTGTGAGCTCATTGACCAACGTTGAAGTGGCAGCCGCAGGTGCTGCTGCTGAGGGTGCAATCACTTTTATCGATTGGCTCCCTACAGACGACACACCCGGAAATCAAGCCTTCGTTAAGGCTTACAGCGCGACTTACGGGACGGAGCCAAACGCCTTTGTTGCCGCGTCGTATGCCACTGTCTATATTTTAGCGGAGGCAATTAGGAACGCGCACTCAACCGATTCAGCTGCAATTCGAGATGCGCTATCGAATATTATGGACTTTGACACAATATTTGGTAAGTTCTCTTTTAATGCCGACGGGGACGCTGTTTATGCGCCGGGAGTGCTGATAGTCAAAGACGGTACATTGCAACCTTTTGAGTAATCTTCTTTTTCCAGTCCGGTGCCTCTTCCCAGTAACGGGTGGGGACCCCGGTTAGGAAACCGCACCTTGGGAAATTGATGACGCATAACAACCAGCTCTCTGCCAAAAGCAAGTTACGGGTTTCAGGTTTGCGAGGTCACGCTTGAACAGGATAGGATATTTTCTATTCTTCGTAAGAACAGACAGTACAAGGGTAAAAAAATATATGAAAAAAAAGACAATGTACGAAAAGATATGGGAGACGCATCTGGTGCGCGCCTCCGCAGATGAGGTGCCGATTCTTTATATCGACACACATCTCGTTCATGAAGTCACATCCCCACAGGCATTCGAGGGGCTCAGGCTCAACAACCGAAAAGTCCGCCGTCCGGATCTGACGTTCGCTACGGTGGATCACAACGTCCCGACAACGGATAGGTCGCTACCGATTACGGATCTGATTGCGGCGAAGCAGATGGAAACGCTGGCGGAAAACTGCGCTGAGTTCGACATCCCGCTCTACGATATTGACAGTCCTGAGCAAGGCATCGTCCATGTCATCGGACCGGAGCTTGGCATTACGCAGCCCGGCAAAACGATTGTGTGCGGCGATAGCCATACCTCAACGCACGGTGCATTCGGCGCGCTCGCCTTCGGCATCGGTACAAGCGAGATTGAGCATGTCCTCGCCACGCAATGCCTTCTGCAACAGAAGTCGGAGACCTTTGAGATTCGGATTGATGGCACGCTTCCGTACGGCGTGACTGCCAAAGACATTATCCTCTCGATTATTGGGCATATCGGTATTGATGGGGGCAACGGTGCCGTGGTTGAGTATACGGGTTCTGCTATTCGTGCCCTTAGTATTGAGGAACGGATGACTGTTTGTAATATGTCCATCGAGGCAGGTGCGCGCGCCGGTATGATCGCCCCCGACGATACGACCTACGAATATATCGCTGGCAGACGTTTCGCACCGAAAGACGAAGCCTTTGATGCAGCAGTCGAAAATTGGAAACAACTTCCAACTGATGATGGCGCGACCTATGATCGAACGCTACAACTTGACGCAGCAGAGATTGCACCGCAGGTAACATGGGGCACAAATCCGGGTATGGTAACCGACGTGACGGGAAAGGTACCGGATCCTGCAGATATGGACACAACTGATGACAAGCGCGCTGCTGAACACGCTTTGGCGTATATGGACCTCGAACCCGGTACCCCGATAACAGATATTCCGGTGGACAGGGTCTTCATCGGCAGCTGCACGAACTCCCGTATCAGCGATCTACGCGTTGCTGCGGAAGTTGCAAAAGGCAGGAAAGTCGCAGAGAACGTCAGTGCGATGGTTGTCCCCGGTTCGCAGGCTGTCAAACGTCAAGCGGAGGCGGAGGGGCTTGACAAGGTTTTCCGTGAAGCAGGCTTTGAGTGGCGTGAAGCGGGGTGTAGCATGTGCCTCGGCATGAATCCGGACACCCTGAGTCCGGGCCAACGCTGTGCCAGCACATCGAATCGGAATTTTGAAGGCAGACAGGGCAAAGGTGGACGTACGCACCTCGTCAGTCCACAGATGGCGGCTGCAACGGCAGTCACAGGACATTTTGTGGATATTAGAACGTTTGGATAGGTCAAATACGGGCTTGCAAAGGAAACGAAAGGAACCCATTGAGGTGTTATAATGGAAGCATTTAAGGAACACGTTGGATTTGTTGTCCCACTTGATCGGATTAATGTTGATACCGACCAGATTATCCCGAAGCAATTTTTGAAACGGATTGAACGGACAGGCTTCGGTGAATTTCTCTTTAATGACTGGCGTTACCTTGAAAATGGCGATCCGAACCCAGAATTCGTGCTGAACCTCCCGCGCTACGCCAATGCGAGTATCCTGATTGCTGGTGCGAATTTTGGTTGTGGCAGCTCGCGTGAGCACGCCCCATGGGCACTCCAACAGTACGGTTTCAAGGCGATTCTCGCACCCTCGTTTGCGGACATCTTCCGTAACAACTGCTATAAGAACGGCATTCTCCCGATAGCCCTGCCTGCAGAAGTTATCGCCTCGCTCAGTCAAGCAGCGCGCGACACCGAGGGGTACCAGTTGATGATAGACTTGGCGGAGCAATCGGTCATCTGTTCGGATGGCACTGCCCACACTTTTGAGATTGGTGATTTTGAGAAGTATTGCTTGCTGAACGGACTCGATGAAATCGGTTGGACTTTGCAATATGAGGCGGATATTGCTGCGTTTGAAAACCGAGGCAGCGTATAAAAAGTTTTACCCTTACTAATTTATAACGCGAGTTGCCACCGATTTATAGACATAGCACCCCTACGGGGTGCGGTCTCTTAGATACGCCGTTTCTATAGACATAGCACCCCTCCCTTTCCCAGTAACGGGTGGGGACCCCGGGGTGAAGAAAGTATCTGGAAAACCGTTCTGTTAGATGAAAATTTTTGGAAAACACAGCGGTCTCCTGCCACAAACTGGGAAGTTTGTGCTACAAAAGAGCAGCATGCGTAAGTCCTATTTAATTCTAAACTTTACTATAATCATTCTCTCAGCGCACCTGAGAAAAGACTTGAAGAAATCAGGCACTTGTAGGTTAACCATAACAGTGCCTGTTTTCATCTTATAGTAGATTATGAAAATAAGTTTACACTTCTCGCTCGTAGGGGTTGGGTAACCCAACCCCTACGGTTCCCGACGTGTGCAAGTAATTACGGGCTCTACTATAATTCGGTGAAGCCCGGTGCGGTTAGGAAACCTCCCCATAGGTGTCAATTTAGCGGTACCCCAGACCCGGTAGGTGCGGTTTCTAACCGCACCGGATACTTCGCGAAAACCTTCAGAGGCAGCGTTTGCGGAACACGGGTTCCGCTAAAGAAGAAACCGAGAACGGAATTCAAGAGGTTTTTGAAGTTATTACGGTTGCCGCCTCGTATCCGGTTCGGTTGCGATGCAGATCGCATCTGGGCGTGTACGCCGCAAAACCGAACCTACCGGGCCTGGGGGGCGCGACGGTTATTTTTTCTTATAGTAAAACCTATAATTAATTGGGCACTCTCAAACAGTCTGAATACCTATAACAGGTATTCAGACTGGCACAGGCTAACAGCCTATGCTACAAAGATGTCCACTTATTTATGCGCTTCACTATAAATTGACACCTATGGTGGGGTTTCTAACCTCCCCATAGATGTCAATTTAGTGGATTCTCGGTTGCATCTTGAAATCCCGTCGGTTGAGAAACCGAACCTACCGGGCCTGGGGACCGCGAGGATTGTTTTTTCTTAAATTGACGTTTATGGTGGGGTTTCCTAACCGCACCGGACATAGGCGTTTGAATGAGTTTTCAAGCCCTTTCCTCACCCCGTAGGGGTGTTATGTCTATAGAACATGGGATAGTCAAGAGACTGCACCCCGTAGGGGGGCTATGTGAATAAAAGGGATGTCTACAAATAGATTTGGGATGTCTGATTTTCTGTGTGTCTGCGCCAATGAGTACGACGGAGGGTTATTGAGGGATTATGCGGTTTAGATTTTATCTAATACCATTTCTAAAAGTTTATATTACATTAACCTGAAACCGTCCATCGGCCCGGTAGGTTCGGTTTCCTAACCGAACCGGGCATGATTCAAAAA
>VXZK01000279.1:4094-11890 GCA_009845545.1 Candidatus Poribacteria bacterium | reverse complement strand
CTTTGGATACGCTTTCCCGTTTGAAGGGAATTGAAACGATCATCTTGGCTGCAGTTGTCATTGTAGCGAATACGCTTTGGATACGCTTTCCCGTTTGAAGGGAATTGAGGAATGGCTGTCGGCTGTCGGAAACCATCGGAATAACTGATACCGTTTCTGGCACATCGCTTTTATTACCGAAAACCGGGCTCGTAGTGGCGCAATTCTGCGGTGTACTCGCCCAAATGCGATCTGCATTATTGCGCCTTTGATGCTCGGGTCCCTCGTAATGCGTTTCAAAATCTCAAGGCTGCAAGTTTATTTTTCTGATTTTGTATACGCCCTGCTTCTACATTTGCCATGAATTTATTTTTCCTGCATGATAAAATATTCTCCAAAATATGATATTTGGAGGTTTTTTAAATGTTTAGGAAGATTTTCTCCCTACACTGCTGTTTATTCAGCATGCTTGTTTTATTCCAAAGTTGTGCTGTGCTACCGGTCAAGAAACCACACCTGATAGAGAAAACTGCCGAAGTTTTCCAACCCTCCGAGATAAAAACTTACACTTACGAGGAAGCCTGCGATCTCTCTGAGGATTCCGAAGGGTTCTACAATTTCTTTTTGTTGCCAGGCATCGATCCTACCCAAGCTTACGCCTTTGAGCAACAATTCGCCAAAGAACAAGGACTCGGTTATAATGTCTATACCGGCGCGCATCCATACACCGTTATCGCACTTATCAATGCAGATGTCCCCGTAGAAACACTCAAAGCTTACATTGAAGCTCTCGTGGCACATCGGAAAGCCAAAAACAATACGACAAAGTATTCGACTTTTAGGGCTGCTATCAGATATTATGTGGAGCTCTATAATTCCATCCGGACACCAGCCAACGAGAAAAAATATAGAAGCCGGTTTCCTACTGTCCAGGCGGATGCTGAGAAGGCTTTGCTTGGGTTTCTTCTCATGTTAGAAGATGGTCGCGCAAACGATGAGGATTATCTTATCCATAACGCATGGCGGACTCTTGATCGCGTCAAATTCAACAGGTATAACGAGACCGAGACAGACTAAAATTATGAAAACCGGTAATGTGATAACATTATTTAGAAATGCTATGCGTACTGATAACTGAAAGGTTTTCGCAGAAAACCGTACTGATAACTGACAACGAAAATAAACAGATGACAAATAAATCCACGTCAAGTAAAATAGAGGCACACGATTTAGTTTTCCTGTAGGAAGGTTCTCCGGAGCCTGATGCAAATGTCCTGATTGCTGACGGAAACCGATGGAAACCGAAAGCCATTCCTCTGATGACTGAAAATTGATAACTGATACCATTTCTGTTAATAAATGTTTCTTTACGTAGAACAAACTTCCAGTTTGTTCCGCAGTGCTACGGATTTCACGAAAACCGATAATGTTATAACATCATTTAGAAATGGTATGACAACCCCTAAAAGGGAGATTTGATCATGCAAGCGAACTCGCATTTAAGCGACAGCAACAAGCTCACCGATGCCCAGATGCGCGATTTTATTGTGAATGGACATCTCACCATAAAAACCGATCTGCCACGCAGTTTTCATGAGACTATCTATCGTAAAACGCAGGAATACACCGAAAAAGAAGGAAATTTAGGGAACAACATCTTACCGCGTGTTCCTGAACTGCAAGCGGTTTTTGAGGATCCCGCTGTCCGTGGTGCATTCACAAGTATTTTGGGTGAGAATTACGTTATGCACTCACACCGGCATCCGCATCAAAACCGTCCACACAGTGATGGACAAGGATTCCATAAGGATAGTTACTGGGGCTATCAGAAGGTGCGTCACCACTGCCCACGTTGGGCGATGGCGTTCTACTACCCGCAGGACTCGCCCCTCGAAATCGGGCCCTCGGCAGTCCTACCGGGAACGCAGTATTACAGCACCCGAATCACCGAAAACAACGATGGCGAATTAGCACTCAGCGGCGAGGCTGGCACCCTAACGATTATCCACTTTGATCTCTGGCATCGCGCCATGGCGAACCAGACAGATAAAACGCGCTATATGATGAAGTTCCAATTCATCCGGATGGACGCACCACAGGCACCGGAGTGGAACGTGACGAATCCACAGTGGACATCCGAAGACATCAACCCAGCGACCCCAGCGCATCAAGGCACATGGCGGCATATTTGGAACTGGATGGCAGGCGCGTCCAATGGAGATGCAACCCAGCCAATCCATGCAAATCTCGCAGACTCTATCACAGCGTTAGGGGCTGATGATGCCCCTGTCCGTTCCCGCGCCGCTGATGAACTCGGTGCGTTAGGCGAATCCGCTGCAGAGGGGGTACCGCACCTCATCCAAGCCTTACGTGATGATTATGAACCTGTCCGTTTGAACGCCGCTTATGCACTCGGCGCGATCGGCGAACCGGCTGTTCCGCACCTCATTGAAGTGCTTGCGGATGAGAACGGACCTACCCGACGGATGGCAGCTTACGCATTGGCAGCAGTCGGGGCAACAGCGGTCCCTGCTTTGAGTGAGGCATTACAGCACACAGCGGATGCCGTGCGCATTGAAGCCACTTACGCCTTAGCACAGATAGGTGACGCAGCGGAACCGGCTATCCCAGCGTTAATAGAACGGACGAAAGACGAATGCACTGAAGTCCGCCGCTATCTCGCTGAAGCTTTTGGAAGTCTCGGCGCAACCGCCGCACCTGCGGTACCGCAGCTCACCGATATGGTTGCGGACGATGACGACAAACAAACACGCTTTGAAGCGGCATTAGCATTGGCACAGATTGGACCCGCCGCAAACGAAGCAGTGCCGGTACTCGCAAAAGCCCTTTGGGACGAAGATCGCTATGTCCGAGACAACACGATCCACGCCCTGAAGCGCATCGACACCCCCGAAGCAGAATCGGCACTCTTTGATTATCTACTGATGGCACGATGGTGTCCGGTCACAAATCGCCAAAGCACACATTAAAAAGCAATAGGCTAACCCTGGTAGGCGCGCTTTGTTAGCGCGCCTATTTTCTCTCTGAGGATTCCCTATGAACTATGAACTGGTCATTAAAAATGGAACTGTCGTCGATCCCGCGCAGGGCATCCATGCACGCAAAGATGTGGCATTCGCAAACGGACGCGTCTCAGCAATCAGCGACGAGATACCGACATCCGAAGCGAGGGAGGTATTGGATGCAGCCGGATGTTTCATCACACCCGGTCTTATCGACTTACACGTACATGTCTTCTACGGTGTAAGCCACTTCGGGATTGAACCCGATCCGACATGCTTAGCACGCGGCGCGACAACAGTCGTAGATGCCGGTTCTGCAGGCGCAGACACGTTTCCCGGGTTCCGTAAATACGTTATTGACGTGAGCGACACGCGCATCCTCGCACAGCTGAATATCTCATCGCAAGGTATGCTCACGCAGGAAATTGGCGAGTTGGAAAACCCCGATTATGCAGATGTCGGCAAAGCGTGCCGAATGATTGAACAACATCGCGACATTATTCTGGGGGTCAAGGTCCGGTTAACACGGGAGAGTATTGTCGGTAAAAGAGCAGGCATGTTGCCGTTGCAAAGGGCGCGTGAAGCCGCAGATGCTGCAGGACTCCCGATAATGGTGCATCCACAAGACGCATGGTGTGCCTCTATTGACGATATACTGGCACTGATGGGTGAACGTGATATCCTGACGCACTGCTTTCACGATATGGCATGCGGTATTTTAGATGAAAACGGTAGAATTCGGGATTCTGTCCATGCAGCGATTGAACGCGGCGTTATCTTTGATGTTGGACACGGCGCAGGTTCTTTCAGTTGGGACGTCGTTCAGAAAGCGATGGCACAAGGCGTTGAACCGACAACCATCTCCTCCGATCTACACGTCTACAACGTCAACGGTCCCGTCTATGATCTCGTGAATGTCGTTAACAAGTTCCTATATCTCGGTATGTCGCTTGATGACGCACTCGCGAAGGTGACAAGTATCCCCGCCGAAACCATATTGATGCCGGGACAGGTCGGGACATTAGCGGTTGACGCATGGGGGGATGCCGTGGTTTTTGAACTTCGCGAAGGGGAATTCCAATTGGTAGATGCAGCCGGTAAGGCTAAAATCGCCAAAAAGAAATTAGAACCCGTTGTCGTTGTCAAGGGTGGACAGGTATATCGCCAACGGCATACACATAACTAAAATTGTAGGCGAGGTTTCCTTGGAGAAATACGCAGAAACACCCAAGCAAAACCCCAAACAAACACCTCGCCCTCTGATCGCTGACTACTCCCGTCACGGATGCTGTTCTCCCGTTTTAGGTTTTGCCTTCGGCGCATTAGAATCCGCTCCGAAGCGGATGTGGAGTGCCGCGCCGCCAGCATGTTCTTTTCCGTAGAGCAGATGCTTGATACCCCAGAAGACGACAGTCGTCCCTATCAACACAACTATACCCCAGATTAATGTCTGCCAAACCCAGTCATTGAAATTAAAGAGACTCCCTGTCTGTTTCGGAACCATCTGTGGCCCCAGTGCCATCAGAACGGTACAAATAATCGCGTTAAGCGTAATGACACCTTCTGTCGTCAGACGATGTGGACTGAAACCGACCAACGCGCGTTCAAAGTTGAAGATAACCACCCACCATATAAATACAAAAAAGAGGAGCTGCCCCTTCCCTAACCAACGCGTCGGAATGAAAGCAAGCGGTTCGCGGAAATGCACCGATAAAAGATAGACACAAGCGATACCGAGACCGATATAGAAAAGTTCAAACCATCCGATCCAGCCCCTTGAATTTCGGAACCAACCGACGACAGGCAATCCGAAAAATCGTTCAGGTAACCCCTCAACCAAGTCGACCCATGTTCCCGCTGCCTTCCGATAATTGACATAAGTCAATAGAATTAGCACAGTGAACACAGCGAATATCTCCGTCCACTGCGGAAAATTCGGGGCTGTTTCTAACAGCGGTGCTCTGTTAAGCAGGAGACCGAAGGGTATTGCGATCCCAATCCCGAATAACAAGCCTTGCGTCTGCTCCATGACGCTGTGCCAATTCGTGTGCCAATGCGTCTTGTTACCTATCCAGATATAGATAAGTTTCAATAATTGTCCAAACGAAAACGCAATACCACCACCGAAACCTGTCATAAGTGTAGCAAAAGTGACACCGCTGAGTTCATAACGCCAGCAGTACGCTAAGACCCCAATGACCATACCGACACACCCTGCCCAGTTGTCCCCTCGCGGTGGTGTCATACGGAGGCGGCAAACATTGACAAGCAACAGAAATCCGCCGAACCAACTGATACCCAGATACAGCACGAGGTTCGTACCCATATCCAAACCCCCACGGAATAGTGCTACAATAAGTGCTGCGATGATCGCGACCAATGCCGCCACCCAATCCGTGTCGTACCAATACAGCGGACTTTCGTGCCGTTGCATCCGTTTTGGGGCAAGTACCCAGTCGATGATCACCGCTTGGAGTGACCAACCGATAAATACAGCCGCGACCGGTGCAAATAATAAAGACAGCTGGGTTTGGGTCAGAAACGCAGGCAGCGCAGTTCCCGCACCCCCCAAAGCTGCCCACAAGAAACCGATAGCAAATAAATTCGCGAATCCATAAAATACAGTCAACGATTGCGGTGAATGGCTGTACCCTACGACCATCATGTAGGACATACTCCCACCGAAGGACCAGCCGATCGCACCGAACAGCGCGAAGTAGTGAACATGCCGCCACCAATCCTCTCTCCCTGAAAGCAGGACGATTGCCATCGCGCCAAGCGCACCCGCGAGTGCCGCACCGTATTCATGTCCAAAATTGCCACGTATTCCCCATCCCACACATACAGATAACCCACACAGAAGTACCATTTCCCACGGGATAACTGCTGCATCCATATCTATACCCTCCATCTTACAACTGATTTTATTCCTTTATTATGTAGGTTTTCACATTTATTGTCAAATTTTCTATAACACAACCTCCACATCCACCTTCCATCCTTCTGTGCTTCCTGTACGCACGCCCCTCCAATCGCAACGCCTACGGACAACCGATAACTGAAAACTGAAAACTAAAAATTGCATCTATTTCGTGTACGTGATACGATAAACGCATATTGAAAGCGTTATCTACTGGAGGTTAGAAACTATGAGTCGTGTACGAATAGGTGTTATCGGATGTGGTGCAATCGCGCAGGTACATCATCTTCCCAATCTTACCGCACTCCATCGTGAATTTGAAGTGCCAATTGTCTGTGATCTCTCTCACGGCGCTGCAGAAGCAGTCGCAAAACGTTTCCATGTGCCGCAATTCGTAACAGATTACACAGAATTGTTAGCGACAGATGTGGACGCAGTGCTACTCTGCCACGGTGATCCCAAGACGGAAGTCGCACTCGCCGCCTTTCAAGCAGGGAAACATGTCTTTATTGAGAAACCGGTCTGCTTCTCACTTCAAGAAATGGATGCGATGCTAACGGCACAACGGAAAGTCGGCACAGTCGCGCAAGCCGGTTATATGAAGGTACATGACCCGGCTTTTCAATTCGCCAAGCGCGAAGTCGATACGATGGACAGTTATCGCTTTGTTCAAATCAATCATCTCCATCCGAATAACAGTTTACACCTGAGCCAATTTGATGTTGAGCGGTTTAACGATGTTTCACCCGATGCATTTAAACCAGCCAGCGCGGCGCGTGAAAAAGCACAGGCAGAAGCCATCGGGGACGTGTTATCACAAGCCGGACTTGAAAGTGATGTCCAAAACAAGGCGGCACGAGTGTTCTACCTGCTTGCAGGCAGCATGATCCACGACATCTATAGCTTACGGGTAATGCTCGGCTCACCGAGCGAAGTTATGAGTACGGACGTTTGGTCTGACGGACGTGGGGTGAGCATTGTGTTTGCCTATCCGAACGGCGCGCGCTGTGTCGCAACATGGGTAGATTTACCAGATCTGTGGGACTTTAAAGAGACCTTAGAAATCTACGGTGATAACAAACGGGTTATCGTTTCATATCCAACCGGTTTTTCACGCGGTATCCTGTCAGAGGTAACGATACACGGGATAGATACCGATGGCACAACTTATAGCAAGACCCCCGCTATCGAATGGGAAAGTGCTTTTGTTCGGGAGCTACGCCATTTCCATGCATGCATCACAGAAGATGAGACGTGCTATACTTCACTGGCATCTGCCCGAAACGATATAGCACTGATTATTGATATTGTGAAGTGCTATGTGAAACAGCAGACCGTATGCCTGTAGATAAACTGTTAGTTTGTGCGTGTTGGGTATCTATTATATTTGGTAAAAAAAATATGGGCAGATCCCAAGGACCTGCCCACACAAATTGAAGTAGAACAGGCACAAGTACCTGTTCTTACAATCGGCTTCGGAATTATTCCTCTTCCGCGGGTTCCACAGGCTCCGCGGGTTCTACCGGTTCCACGGGTTCCCCAATTTCTTCTGGCAGCATACCATCAACGATTTCCCCAGGAATCATGCCATCTGCCATTTCTTCACCGGCTATTGTAACAAATGCATCTTTAAGACCTATCACAATAAACCCGTCGATATTAATTGTGATTTCGACAGTCGGTGGGGGTCCGAAATTCGGTGGGAATGGTAATCCATCAAAGGGTGGGAAACCTTCAGGAAGGAGTAAATCTGGTGGCATCTCACCATCTTCGGGTATTTCACCATCTTCGGGCATTTCGCCGTCTTCGGGCATTTCGCCGTCTTCGGGCATCTCACCATCTTCGGGCATTTCGCCGTCTTCAGGCATCTCACC
>VXZK01000279.1:0-3994 GCA_009845545.1 Candidatus Poribacteria bacterium | reverse complement strand
GGCATCTCACCATCTTCGGGCATTTCGCCGTCTTCAGGCATCTCACCGTCCTCAGGCATCTCACCATCTTCAGGGAGCGGTAGTTCTTCTGGTGGTAAAAGGTCTGGTGGTAAAAGGTCTGGTGGTAAAAAATCTGGTGGTAACGCGCCTGGAGGCGGTCCCAACGGCTCAAGCGTTATTGTAATTAAGCTTGGGTCAATCTGCTCATCTTCCATCTTTTTGATGAGTTCGTCAAGGTTCTCAGGCAACGGCTTTGGCTCTTCATCGGGTCCACCAAAAAATAAAACGTTCCCAAAGGACGGATCGGGGGGACCGAATGGATTCTCAGAGGTTACCGTGAGAAGCGCATCGCCCGCTGGGAAATCCTCCGGAACCTCAAGCGTGACATCTCTCTGAATCGTCCGCTCGTCACCCGCTGCGCTCCAGTGTGGAAGTAGCACGACTGAAACCGTGAGATCTTCACCCGGCGTGACTCCCTCTTCAGGAACAATAACCTCATGCAGCTCCGCCAACATAATTTGCGGTTTGTCATGGATAGAAATTGACACATCTGATAATGTCGCTTGCCCCGCATTGTTTGAGAGTGTATCTGTGAAAGAATAGACGATCCGCTCAACGTTTAGCAGCACATCAATAAACGGTGCCGGAGATGTACTCCGAAATGATTCTGTGTAGACAGTTTTTGTCTCTTTGAACTTGAGCGTGACAGTCCCATCCACTGTCGCAGAACTGATCTCCTGACGAATGGAATCCATCGTGAGGGCTGCAACGATGGGTAGGAACGATTCCTGACCATAAGCGACCTTGTGATTTTTCTCTACTATCGGACCGTTACCCGCTTGGTAAGTGATCTTCACCGGAATCATTGACGGGACTGTACCGAGTTCTCCAACAATTCCCGGCGTGAGGTCCTTAGTAATTGTTCCGATGGGATTCCCATAAGCAGATGCAGATTTATAAGGACTCTGTAAATTGGAAACGATACCGTTGGTAACGGCGCGATAAACCGGTAATGCTGACTTGCCAGCACCTATCATCGGATGTCCAAACGCTACGAATATTCCGTCATCGTAGACCTGTGTGACCGTTCCGAAACCGATAGAATTGACGACATCGCCTGTTGATACAGCAACACCGATCATGTCACCCGCCGCGAGTCTTGTTGTTAGTGTCGGTGGTGCGCCCGGCGCATCACCAATATCAGCAAACAATTGGACAAAGTCGAAGTGAGAGCCTTCCAGATGTGATGAAAGTTGTTCAAGTCTGTGCGGTTGTATGCCAGAGATCGTTAAAGGCGTTTTCACCGGCGTATATGCCGCTTGGATACCACCGGGTGCAGCTGCAGCACGTTCTGCGTCAAGCATATCTCCAAATGTTTGGCGGGTAATTGCGTCTTCCATCGCATCAATGGAGGTCGCCCAGAACCGACTCGGTGCTTGCCTAAAGGCATCCGCGTAAGCAACCGCGCCCATAATACGTCCCGGAGGCCCCACCGGACTGCCCGACATACCTTGGGCGATACCCCCCATTGCTTCAGCCAAGTCATCCGTCAATTCAAATTCGTAAAGCGCGAAGCCGAGCCCAAAATCTCGAACCCCACGGAATTGCGCATCAAGGACAACTCTGTTTGTGCCTTCTATGACTGTGACAATTTGGACAGGTGTTTTATCTGTCAGCTGTCGCGCTTCATCCTCATACATATTTTCCAAAACAACATCGCCTAAGAGCGGCGCGCCACTAAATGCTGATGCTTCATCGATGACCGCAGGGTTCTCAACTTCGGTCTGATCTTCGTCAGAAGAACAACCGAATTGACTGAGAAGCACTATCGCAATACCGGCCAGCATAAAAAATCGTTTCATTATTATTCCTCCAGAGTAGAGTTACCTCTATCTGTTTCTTTCTTAGTTTTTTAAGATCGGATTTACACAAAGTTCATCAATTGCCCTGTGAAGATCAATTGAACTATACGTGAATCCTGCTAAAAGAAAGCGTCGTACATTAACGACGCTATTTAAAAATAGATGCCAGTTTCCAATCGTGTAGTTGTAAATTAGCCGGATGGCGTGAATTACCACGCAACCCAGCCACCATCAACTGCGATCGTTTGTCCTGTCACCCAGTTCGCGGCATCTGATGCTAAAAATAGCACAGCACCGACGACTTCGTCCACCTCACCGACACGTCCCATCGGAATACGGCGGACAACATCTTCATAAAATTCTTTACGTTGCAAGAGCACATCCGCAAGCGGTGTCCGTGTAAACGCAGGCGCAACAGCGTTCACTGTCACGTTATGCGGTGCCCATTCAACCGCGAGCCCTTTCGTTAACAAAACAACGCCACCCTTGCTTCCCGAATAGGCAGTACGCAGCGGACCGCCTACCAATCCCATCGTTGAAGAGATATTGATAATCTTCCCGCTTTCGCGCGCTATCATCGGTTTCACAAGCGTCTGTGTTAAAAAGAACAGACCCTTGAGATTGAGATCGTAGATTGCATCCCAATCCTCTTCGGTTAACTCGAGCGCGGGTTTCGGACGGTTCGTACCGGCGTTGTTAACAAGCACATCCACTCTGCCCCATACGTCAATCGCGGCTTGCGCACCTTGACCGACCTCTGCCAGATCACTAACGTCAAACACGACGGACTCCGCTTCACCACCGTTGTCGCGAATCTCGTTCGCGACTTCCTCAAGGTCAGACGGCGTACGGCTGTTCAAAATGACTTTCGCGCCCATCTGTGCAGCGGCAAGTGCGATGCCTCTACCAATGCCTTTCCCTGACCCGGTAATTAACATCACTTTATCTTTCAACTCAAATCCTGGAAATGCCATATTTTAGCCTCCAATCGCTAATTTCAGCGTGTTTTCTAATAACATTGCGCGCGTCATAGGGCCCACGCCTCCCGGAACCGGTGTGATAAACGCAGCCACTTCTTTAACTGCCTCAAATTGAACGTCACCGATAGCCCGTCCGTTTACATGATTAATACCGACATCAATGACAATCGCCCCCGGTTTCACCATATCCGCAGTGATGAATTCAGGTCTGCCGATAGCGACGACAAGAATGTCCGCTTTTTGGGCTTCTGATTTGAGGTCTGCCGTTCGAGAGTGGCAATAGGTAACGGTGGCATTCCGGTTCAACAACATCAATCCCACCGGTTTTCCGACAAGTGGGCTTCTACCAATACAGACTGCATGTTTGCCTTCAATCTTTTCACCCGTCAATTCAAGAAGCCGAATGATACCCGTTGGTGTACACGGTGTCACACCCTCGCTGTTGATAAGGAGATTCCCTAAATTGACCGGGTTTAATCCGTCCGCGTCTTTGTGCGGTATAATTGTATCGATAACTGCCTCTTTATCTATATGCTCCGGCAGCGGCATTTGTACCAGCATCCCATGGATATCCCGCCGGACATTCAAGGTTTCAATATGTTTGATGAGGGTTTCTTGAGTAATGTCTACTGGTAAGCGGTGGACTTCGGAATGAAAGTGAACCTTCTCACAATCGCGTTGTTTGTGTTTGATGTAGAGCGTTGATGCTGGGTCATCGCCGACTTGCACAACTGCGAGTCCAGGGGTAAATGTAAGCTTTTTGAGTTTTCGCCGGATCCGGCTCCGGACACGCTGCGCAAGGCGACTGCCATTAAGAAGTTCGGCTGACAAATTCCATTTCCTCCAAATTACGTATGCTTCTCTGAACTATGGTGAACGGTGTATCGTGAATTGTTAAACCCACCGTGAATAAGTTCAATAATTTAGTATATCACATACCCTCTTTTCATGCATCTTTTTTCGCTTTAAAGCTATTTATGGTGAATTATGATTTCGGCAACACAACCCAAATTCAATCAAAATTATCAGAGCCTGTAACGTCTCAGGGTTAAAAAGTTAAAAGGAAAAGACCTGAGTTGTTAAACGCAAACGGTTGATTAAGTCACTTACCCCCATTTTTTTTGGAGATCAGTATGTGGTTGATATTGTTAG
>VXZK01000297.1 GCA_009845545.1 Candidatus Poribacteria bacterium | reverse complement strand
TTGATCGTTTATTACCAAGGTTGTTAGTTGTAAGTCTAAGCGAAACCCAACATCTCACTTTTATCAAACTCACGTTTTTATTTGACTTTTTTAGTCAAATTTTTTACAATGATTATCAAATGGATAAACCGATGCCAAATTCCCAATCTATAACTGAACTTGCAGCTTATTGGAAACGAAATGGGCTCAGCACACGCGCCAGTTATGTTCTCGCCAAATCTGGTATATCGGAAACACAGTTGGTAGCGTACCGTGAAATATCGGCACTCTTATGTTTGAAAAACTGCGGCTCCGAAACCGCCAAAGAAATCTGGGGTTTTATGACAAATTCCGGACGAGAAGTGAAAGAGGTAAAATTTGAAGAGCTCATCCAGAAATAAGTTTGTACCTGTAACACCAAACGAGATTCAACCTGTAACGATTCGTTATGCTCGTGAAACAGACGTAGCCGGGGCAAAGGAACTCGCCGACCGACATCGGGTGGAATTAGGTTTCGTCAGGGCATCGGTACTACATGAAGCACAACAAAAGAAATGGCTCCTCGTTGCTGTTCGGGATGAACAGGTTGTCGGTTTCGCTAATTTTCGTATCCGTCAGGATAAAAACGCGACGCTTTATGACATTGTTATTGATGAACCTTATCGTAAGCAGAAAATCGGAAAACGACTTATCCAAAGGTTATCGTGGTTAGTGAATGTAGCTGGAGGCGAACATATTCGACTCAAGTGCCCCCAATCACTCCCCGCAAACGCGTTTTACAAGAAACTGCAATTTACACGGACAGATACCGAAATAGGAAAAAAACGTCCCTTAAACGTATGGCACTACTTTCTCAAACCGTTGCCCCGGCGGTTTGAATTCCATGAGAACGTTGATGGATTTTTACATAGCCCACCAGAGCATTCCCCACATTTTTTCGCTTCTGCCACAATTGCCCCTGGAGAAATACGAAAGATCTACGAACTCTGGCATACGCATGCCCACGATTTTGATTGGCCCCGGGGTAAACCGAATCCGTTCCAACGGTTGTTAATTTCACCCGTGCTCGCTAGCCCTTCAACACTCGCGTTTGTGCGTGAACTTAAACGAAGCGGTGAAACAGAGGAGGTC
The DNA here is from genome assembly GCA_009845545.1 of Candidatus Poribacteria bacterium. GTDB lineage: Bacteria > Poribacteria > WGA-4E > WGA-4E > WGA-3G > WGA-3G. The sequence continues at coordinate 10,820 of VXZK01000297.1, read as the reverse complement.
ATGTTTGATTCCGGTGGCTTTTTTGTCCAAAAGGGGGATATTACCTACAACGAACTCTATTCAAAATTACGTGAGGTTTACCAGACGGAAGACTGGGCGGATATCTACATTCTGCCAGACAATCCACCATTGAGTAAGGATTCTATGTCTGATGCTGAAACTAAAATCCGACAGACAGTTGATGGAAGTGTTAGTTTTGCTTACCAATTGCCTTATGAAATCCGTAAAAAAGTAATGCCAGTAATTCATGCTAAACAGTTTGCACATCTGGAGTATTGCCTGAAAAATTATGAAACTTTAATGGTGGACTCATACCGTGTCGGTTTCGGTTCTTTTGCAACCATGGGATCCACAAATTCAATTAACCGAGTCAATGCGGATGTGTTACGTTTGCTTGATGATTTAGTTCCGCGCCTCAATGGGAGTCGGCTTCATAGCTTTGGAATTTCAACGCCCCCTGCTGTTTTCTGTTTAGCAAAGGTAGGTGTGAAAACTTTTGATTCCAATGGCTGGATGCGGACAGGAGGTTATGGATCTATATTTTTTCCGTTCATGTATGGTAGGCGGATTGATTGTAAAACTCGTAAATATTCTCGTATTCATAAGGACGAGTTTGAACCGTTAAAATTGAATATTGGACATCGATGTCCGTTTTGTGAGTCCTTTGATAAGCTCGCAGAAGAAAGTGGACGGTGGTTTCGGATTATGCATAACCTAATAGTCATGGCAGAATTAGGGACTTACAACTACCAACCACAATGGAAGATACTCGAAGAGTACTCCGGACATTATTACCGAATGCTTCAAGATGTGCAAATACCAACATAACGTTAAACGAGTTGTACTAAATAACTATTTGTAAAATATTGATTCATATAGGTATAACGTTTTGTCCATAATTTTCATATATGGCTACGATCTTTAGTCCCGTAGGGACGATATCTGTAAAAATAACAAAAACAGTGAGTTAACTAGCACAAGTCGTAACGTTAAAGGAAACAATATGTCCCGAATACATATTCTCAAAGGATTTTCTGATGTAGATAGCGCATTATGGGTTTTGAAGTATCATCCGGGGACCCGAAGTAGAGCAGATTTGGTGCAAATAGTTCGTGATAATGGTTATACGGTGGCTAACAAAGATTATGAGATCATTTTGTTATTGACCGCATGGGAACTTGTTCAACGCAAGCCTCAAGGATTAACTCAGAAAGGGATGGCATTTTATCATTTGTGGGAAGTGAAACGAGATGTGGCTATTGATGTGCTACACGGTTTACAATACGGTTTGTGGACAGAACATTTGCGGACTCAAAATACAGAGTCTTGGTCTTACCGAGAGGTTTGTAATTATCTTTGGGACTCTGATGCCTTGCCTGAGAAAGATGACATTATCAGTCATATCTATAGCAGCCTCTCAGATCTGGAAATAGATCCAGAAAAGGCAGCGTTTGACGGTAAGTCTGTGAATCATGCCTACGATTGGCTTTTACCACTTTCTCCACCAGTACTTGAGGGTGTCAGAGAAAGAGCCAACGGCAGAAATTTCAGAAATGCCACTTTTACGCGGCGCTCTCACTGCTCTACAGCGTTGTTTCTAATGGGATTGGATTGGGTTGCCAGAGAATCTGGAATCATCTACGGAGATTTATGGATGATTGGAGAGGAACAGAGGCGACAAGTTTGCCGATTCTGTTTAATTGATGAGACACGGTTTGACTTTATGTTCAACGAAACGCTTCGCCGTTTTTCTGTTTACTTATCTGTTCGCAGATCCGGTGGTCTTTATATTGTGATTAATAATGAACCACAAATTTCCGATTTTTAGTTTGCGGAGTTATTTTTATGTCATTACACGAAATTCATAAAAAAGAGCCTACTGTGGCTACGCCCTCGGTTTATAATTTAGTAGCTGCACCAGAGATATGGGATCGTAAATTTCACTTTCATGTTAGCACTCATGTATCTATAGGGAATTTAGGGAACCGGTGGGATGCTATCATTAACAATCTCCTGAAAAAACGTTCTGTAACCGGTTTGATCTATGCAGATAAAGGTTACGGTAAAACTTCTACTGGTATTTCTTTATGGCAAGCAGCGGAGGCGAAACAGATTGTCACAGTTCCTCCGTTTGTCTGGGGGAGTCTTGCTGATATGCTTACGGCAACGCATGGATGGGTCTGCTACCGTTTGCAGGATACACGCCCCGAACTTATCCCTGATATCGAGCAAAAACATCGAGAGGTAGTTGAAGTTGATGAAGAGAAGTTGGCACAAAGGTTAATCCAGGAGAATGGTTTATCTTACGATCAGGCTCGCAACACGATTAATCATTTAAGAGAAGCAGGTCGACTTTTAGAGGTTCTGTCTCCACACCAACTTTTGGACTACCTCCGTTTTACAACGCAAATACTTCTAAAAGCGGGTTACAGCGGTCTCTTAATGCTGCCCGATGAATTTGAGCTTTTTAAGACGAATCCTGACATATCACAGAATTATCAGAACCTCAAAGATTTTATCTTCGGACTTTATGAAGAAGAAAACTTCCCAATCGGATGTGTTGCCTTCACCTACAATCGTACATTTGCTGATATTGAGCTCAGAGCAAGTCATATATTAGATCGGTTTAATAAGCCCGAGGGGAGTCAGATTAACTTAGAGCAACTTTACGGGCAGACAGATTTTGCAAAGTATTTGTGGGAGAAATTGTCCGGAACACTTCAACTGTCGCCTTCAGAACGTGATGCTGTAGATACGGATGTTTTAGAAGCACTCGGGCAATTTTTACGCCATCCGCGATCACGTGAGCTTATGAGTGGTCCCCGCTCAGTTGTGAGGACATTCAATCGTGCAGCACAACGCTATTTAGAAAATAGTAGACCCTATTCTATCTTTGATTTTTGTGATGATTATCTTTCTGGAAAGATCAGTTACGGATCACAAGAAAGTGAAACAGCGTCAACCTATAACCAAATAATCGGATTACCGATTGTTCGTAATACGACTGATGGTGATAAAATCGTTAAATTACTCTGTGTACATCCAGAGGGGATCCCGTCGGAGTGCTTCCAGAAGTACGGTATTCCTGAGCAGGCTAAAGATGTCGTTATCCAAGAGCTTCTTGGGGATCATGTTATTATAAAAGTCACGGGCCCGGCGCTGAAAATATATCGGGACGATTTGTTGGGCGTAGATGAACTTAATTAAATTCATAAAATGCTTAGATGTACGTTTAGTCCAGCAGATAAAGAGTTCCACCGTGCTGCTGTGCGTGCTTTTAAAAAGCATGTCCTCTCCGAAATTTTGACGAAAAAGACAGGAGCTAGCCTCGGATGGGTTATTACCGAAACAGATGGAAATTTTGGATTTCATTGCAGATTGGATGCAAAGGGCACAGTTTTGTCAGATTATCCTGATAGAACGTTAACCGTTGATGTTGCCACAGAAATTCTCTCAAATTTCCCAGCATCCGACAGTCAGTTTCGTACACAATTTACTTTGGGCACCACTAACCAAGTAGACAGCACTTGTCACATTACAGCAAATATTCTTGATTTTCGTTTTAATGTACAGCAACCCATTGACGCTCAGCGCGTACCAGAAGACATCGGTAAACTAGGAGAATTGTTCCTTCCTGAATCCATAACACCGCTGCTGTTGCTTTCTATCTTAGATTTTTTTGAGGATGATTCAATAGTTTCTATGGTGGAGTCTGCAAAACAGGAAGCCGAAGTTGGGTTCCTTAAAGAACGGATTCTTAATGAACTGATCCGTTACTTTTTCCCACCTGACATTAAGACAGAGGCTCACTTTGATCCAGTTGAGCTTGCTACGGATGTTCAATCGGTGACTGCCGGAAAAGACTTCGTCGAAAACGTTTTACGGATTCTAATACCAAAACAATTTCCTGATTATTCTGCAGTTGCCACGGCAGCACAGTGGCGAAGGTATTTGAGAGATTATAATCATGCACTGGATAAAACCCCTACGCTTGCTATTAAACGAGGAAGTGAACCGATGCCAATGGCTAATCCGGATATTCCACAATATTTTGGCTTGGGTGGTATCTCTGCTTTTCGGACTTTCAATAGTGTTGTTGGACGCGAACTGTTGACAGTTAAAGATGATACTGGAACTCCAATTGAAGTTACAAGCAAGCAAAGACAAGTAAGTGTCTTTTTCACGCGCCATCGGTTTGAAACGCAACTCATAGAGAATATTCAGAACAGTTCTGAAACCATCGTGGTTGATGGAAAATCTGTCAATGCTATCCAACTTTTGAATGTTTACACACAAGGATGTGAAATTGGTTATGTTAACGAAGAAATTGAAGCATTAGTGGACATTCTTAAAACACGTGGTATGATCGAAAGCAAAAACGAAACTGGTAGGGAGTTTCTCTATCTCATTGATGTTTCTATCGATTTTTCCGAATTGGCAGCAAAATTGAGTGAAATTGAGAACGTGATTAAATTGGCGGAATCTAAGGATTTTGACTATCAATATGAGGCTCTATCTTCTGCACGTGACCTCATCCAAACTCGGGGCATTGAAAACGATGAGGTACAAAAAGACGAATTGCGGCAGAAATTGAATTCGACAGAGAATCACTTTGAACATTATTGCATCGAAAAAATTGAGACCGAGCGAAACCTGCTTGGACAAAAGATTAATGAGCTAGAAAGAGTTCATCGATCGGTATCGGTTCCGACGGTTTTAGAACAGCAAACTGATTATCCCCCGGTGGATTTTTCAGAGATTCTTTTTGATGATATCCAAACGCGTATCAAACGTAACTATACAAGCCTCTCTCATAAAATTAGAGAAATTCAGGAAAGAGTGCAGGATACACTTGAGCGCGAAACAGGAGCTTATCAATTAGATCAAACGATCCGCACAGCAATTGAAACAGCTGCTCGATTGCAATCAGAGCGGTCTAAAGTTGAGGCAGAGATTAAAAATCTGAACCAAAAACGAGATGATGCACAAGAATTATTTAACCTCTTTGAGCCATGGCGACTGCTCGCTCGGCAAGTACATAGTGATAAAAGTTTGATGAAAAACAGTCGCGAAGACGTGGAAATCAGTAATCTAATCAGCAGGTTAGATGCTGTAGTAGGCGACATAAGGCAACATCTCGCTGATAAGCGTCTAAGTCTTAAAGAGATTCTAAGTAGCCATGAACACTTCAAAGCACAGTTTGAACCCATTAAATCTGAATTTGATACATATCAAACAGATAAAGAAAGTGACTTTATTGAATATCAAGCTAACCTTGAGAGTCTTTTGAGGAAAAGGAAACTCCTTGAGAAACCACATATTGGTGTAAGTTGGAATCCAGCTGATCAAGATGGGTGTTACCGAGACACTCGCGAAAAGGTTGTCGGAAAGTTAAGAGAAATTATAGATGAAGCGAGACATCAAATTGATAGTCTCAAGCGTGATTTACGGCAACCCATTGATATTCTTGCTGTGCCTGATGAATTAAAAGATAAATCAGTCGCTTTAAATCAAGATCTACAGACGTGTGACAAGGAGTTTTTGACAGTCCGATCGGAACTGGTTATTGGGCAAGTGGACACTGAATTAGAAAATTGGGTGTCTACATTGGTTTCCCTACGCGAAGATGGTAGAACATATTTAGAGAGATGGGAAAAAATTCACGAGGAAATGCAGAGACTTAGAAGTGCTCTAAGCCAGACAGCACAAAGATTACATGATGCTGTAAATCCCCTGATAGAGGATGGCACTTTCCCTTCAGCACGTGCAATTGTTGAATGCTTAGAAGAATTATATGAATTGCGGTCAAACGTTTGACAACCTATTAAATGAATTGGTTAACCTATCATAAACAACTCTTGAAATTAGTGGAAACGATAGAAACGCTAATGCCTTCTCAAGTTTCCGTGCAAGATGCGCTTCTACGTGCTATTCAAACATGGGAACCATACATCAATCTGTATGGTTCACCTGGCACTGGTAAAACTTTTGTTGCACACGTTTTGCATCATCGTACAGCCCTCGTCTATTTTTCGGACCCAACTCATTACGATGCCTCCGTTTCCAGAGAGTCTGCAGTGGTAATTGACAATGCACCCCCCGCGCGCCAAGAAGCACGCCGACTTTATGATAGGATCCGATGGGGACAAAAGGATTATACAGGTCCAAGAAACGTCATCTTAATTACGCGCCAACCGATTGACGATGCTGTGCGTCGGATTGAACTAACGTTGACAGATACCGACATTGTCCACATAGAAAACATCATACGCCAACAATTTGGTGAATCTAATTTTGAAACTATCAGTCAGTATGATCAACAACGTTCCGGACTGTGGTGGTATCTCAAAACGCTTGCCCAAAAGGCAGAATGAAATGATAGAACGGTTACACACTATACCTTGTCTAACGGAAATACCTGAAAATTATCGGACATTGTGGGATCTTTGCCTTGCCGATACTTGGTGCCCCGCATCACTTGAGGAGTGGCGAGAACGAATCGACTCACCTCGAGAAATTAACGCAGATACAATCCTTTTTGTAAACCTACCTCCATCAGACAGAGAAGAATTAACACAGGTTTTCGGTTTTCCAACAGTTGAATTTCCTGCACTTCCTTCAATAGAACAGGTCAATGAGGCATTACCAAACCGTTTTGAAACGACTAATTTGTTCAAGCAGTCTGAAGTGGCTACGGAAATTGCGGGGCGTATCAGTCGTGAGTTACCACAGATAGTAGTCCTACTTGTTTTCGATGGCTTATCCTTTTACGATATTATAGACTGGGAATTACCGCAAACGACACTGGAACCTTGTCTTGTGGATGGGTTAAGTGTCACGAATAATGCTATGCAACGACTTATCGGTTCACCTGTTTTAACACATAGGCTTTTTGGGATGGGATATATCCGACGGTTGGGTTTTTCATATTGGGAACGCGCAGCAAATGTATTGACCGACGCGCTTTTTGCTGAGTTTCCACCGAACCAACTGCATCGCATGACAACCTTTGACGAAGTTTTACGGAAGATAAAGGCATCCGGATGGGAAACACATACTTACGTTCAGATTATCCGTTCTGGACTTGACGGTGTTTGCCATTCTAACAGAGAACGCCCAAATATTAAGTCGATTCTTGACGATCTAAAACGAGATATTCTCTTGCTCCTTGAGGTCTTACAGGAAACTGGAAAATCATTTCGCCTCTTCATTACTGCAGACCATGGGATTCTTTGGTATGCGGACCAAGACATCATTCCGTTGGCACAGGAGAAATTCAATGCACGGTACACTGACGGATCTATCGTAGGAGGGGATAATCTGCTAACGCTGAATACTGATGAGGGCATCTACACTGTTTTAACTGGCGACAAAGTTATCGCGAAACAGCGTAAAGTGACAGAGTGGGGCTTTCACGGTGGAGTCTCAGCACAAGAATCATTAGTCCCATTTTGGGATGTCCATCAATAAAGTGAGAGTAATTTATAATGGCTGAAGTGAATCTACGAGTCGGCACTGACTACGAAACTGAAGATATAGCGTATATCCGAGCAACTGGTTCTCGTGCTGTTTTTATCTGTGGCAAGCGAGGTTCCGGAAAAAGTTACACACTCGGCGTGATTGTTGAAGAATTGTTCGCGCAGGAACGCGGAAAGGCTATTTTACTGATTGCTGACCCGATGGGTATTTATCACACGATGGCTTTAGCGAACGAAAGCCAATCGGATGAGGTCCGACAAGCAGGGTTGTTGACCGAAGGGTTTCCTGTCCGTCTGATTGTTCCGGGTGATCCCCTTGCCTGTTTCGGAGACGCTCAAATTGTGAATAGACTCCAAACGAACGGCGTTGAGGTAACATCGCTCTGGATTAACGCGCATGATCTGTCAGCAGATGCATGGTGTGAACTATTTGATTTGGAAATCAACAACGCTATGGGAATAGCAATGTGGCGAGCAGTGGATACCCTCCATGAAACCCATGAAAATTTCAATATTTCAGATATCCTTGCAAGTCTTCGTAAAGATACACGCGCAAAGAGTACCACAATAGAAGCACTCGAGAATCGCTTGACAGCTGCCCAAAGATGGGGATTTTTCTCTGAAGAATCGACCGACTTAACTGATGTATTTTCGCTGGAACACATTAACGTCTTAGATTTGAGCGTTGTTGATGCGGGAACAAAAGGATTGCGAAACTTGGTCTTGGATATTGTTGCGCGGCGGTTGTTTACAGAACGGACACGGATGCGTCGTCGCGAAGAATTTGGAATGGAAACAAGTCTTCCTCGAGTTTGGATGGCGATTGACGAAGCGCATCAGTTTGTACCTCAAGGTAGGGCATCCTTATGTAAAGAGATGTTAATCCGTTGGGTTAAAGAGGGACGGCAGCCGGGATTGAGCCTTATTGTTGCTACCCAACAACCATCTGCAATTGATTCTGAATTGCTTTCACAATGCGACTTGATTATGGCACATAAAATTACAACTTGGGACGACATCAACGCCCTTGATCGACTGAGTGCAACGTATATGGAAGGTGATTTGAAGGGATACATCCGACAACTTAACCGTCGTGGTGAGGCACTTCTTGTTGATGACGAGACTGAGTCCGTTAATACAATTCGCGTCCGCCCAAGACGTAGTTCACACGGCGGATCGGAAATTCAGGAACAAACAGCGAGTCGCTCCTTTTTCTAAGAGGCTATCTGTAAACAGGCAGTAAAAGGGTGGATGCAGAATCCACCCATACATTGGCACTACACCATTTCACGCGCAGGATAGTGCTTATCACCCGGTGATACATCTGTCGGGTCGTTCAACACAGCCGTCTCTGGCGGTACCATAATCTGGTTCTCGTTCACCGGATCGTCGGTCTCTGTGCGCCACTGCTCTAAACGGTCTTGCATCTCAGCAAGCACATCCGCATAATTGGGATCCGCTGCGAGGTTATGTGCCTCTGATGGATCAAATACGACATCGTACAACCGCTCCGATTCAACCGGATCATCACCCCAACCGTGCTCCATCATGAAGGTTTTACTGATACTATCGTCACAGTTCGGCAATGCCCACTTCTCCGCGTCATCATAGCGTCGGATATATTTCCATCGCTTGGTTCGGACAGCACGCTGCGGTTCATAACAGCAGTGATAGTTGACTTCAGCGAAAATAGCGTCACGCGTATCGTCCGCCTCGCCACGGACCAACGGTAAAACGGAAGTGCCTTGCAACCAAGCAGGCGCATCAATACCTATCAGTTCGCAAATAGTCGGGAACAGATCAATTTGGCTCACCAGTCCATCCACCACTTGTCCACCATCAAAACCGCCGGGACCGCGGACGATCAACATCACACCGATACCGTGGTCGCTGAGATGGCATTTCATTCGCGGGAAAGCGAGTCCGTGGTCAGTCGTGCATATCACAAGCGTGTTATCAGCGATCCCATTTTCCTCAAGTGCATCAAAAACCACACCCATCTTTCTATCAAGCGTCCGTGCTGCGTCTGTGTATTCCGCCATATCCTGACGGGTGGTAGGTGTATCAGGGAACGGTGCTGGCGGTTTTACATAGCGTGGATCCGTCTTCGGTTCGCCATCCGGTGGTGGATCGAACCCTTTCGCTCGCCGATGCGTCTCACCAAACCCGACATCTAAGAAGAAGGGAGCATCATGTTTCTCAGCGATGAAATCGCGTGCGCGTTCTTCTGCACCTGCGGATCTGTTATTTTCCGCTAAAATCCGCTGGTAGCCTGTTTCTTTGACATCTCGCACGACGTGCTGGAATCCTGCTAAGGCGGTGGTGTACCCTTCTCGATTCAGGGTGTGTGGTATGAGATGCTCTGGAACTGGGAGACTCCAACCGCGGTTTGCCAACCCGCCCATACCGCAACTATGCGCCCACTGTCCGGTGAGGAGTGCGGCGCGTGATGGCGAACAGGTCGGGTTCGCACAGAACGCGTTTCGGAACACGGCACCCTCTTCCGCAAGTTTCTGTATGTTCGGAGTCGGTATCGCATGCCCGTAAGGTTGCACATACCGTCCCGTGTCGTGTGAATGAATATAGATTATATTTGGTTTGCTCATGTTTTTATATTTTCAGTTTAAATACCTATGGTGTTAGACTCGCATGGAAAATGTTGATAACAGTTTCAACGACCTCATTGAACACGTCTGATTTTAAAGTGCCGAGATGTTCAACTATGAGTCCACGGTGAGCAGTGAATAATTTGCCAGGAAGCACATAACTTGCTAAACGCAAAGAGCCGGTAGCAAAAGAAGTGTCGGTTAGCGAGATAAACGGTGTCCCTATATGTGGATTGCTCGTAACTTGGCTGAGAATCCAATCGCCTCGCCCAGCATCTGCGAGGATTACCGCAGGTCTCAATTTTGTTTATGATAAATCCGAAAATGGAAAGCGGACTAAGACGACTTCTCCGGGGCTAAATGCTGTAAGTGGGCCCACGCGGCATCCTCCTCCGGACGAAGCCAGTGCTCAGCAAGTGCTGCTTCACTTAGCAGGGCAGTTTCAGGAACATCGAGCTCCTCGCTGAAAATCGTTACGAACGCCCGGGCAGGTTTTGGCAACTGAATCGGTTCCACTAATTTCACATTACCTTGTTCATCAATCGTCGCTTCAACAGTCTTTAGCACGGTTCACCTCATTTACAATGTGCGCAAAGCGCACCAAACAATAATGATGAATACGGTGGAGAAAAATAACTAACATTATACAATCAATAGATTGAGTATACAATACAACTTTCAGTGTCACTTACCCCCATTTTTTCCTGAAGGTTTGTGGTGAAAGGTTTTAGTTGTT
>VXZK01000031.1 GCA_009845545.1 Candidatus Poribacteria bacterium | reverse complement strand
AGCGGGGTTGGACCCGAAGCCTAAAGGCTTGGGATTGTTAGACAATGCCCTTCAAATTTTGAGAATTAGAGTGAGCAGTTACTTTGCCCCACGGACAAGTGCTTCGACTTCATCAATCTCTTTCGGGACACCGCTGGTTAGGTTTTCGTTGCCGGATGCTGTGACAAGGATGTCGTCCTCTATGCGGACACCGATGCCTAAGTACTTCGGTGGAACGCCTTTGGTACCTTCAGCGACATAGAGTCCCGGTTCAATGGTTATTACCATGCCGGGTTGGAAGGTCTTGTAATCGCCGTTTGCTTCGCGAACACAATTGACATCGTGTACATCTAAACCGAGCATGTGTCCGATCCGGTACATGTAAAACTGCCGGTACGCGCCGTCCTCTATCAATTTCTCTATCTTTTTCTTCTTCTTTAGGAGACCGAGACTCAGCATCCCCTCTGTCAACAGTTCAATCGACTTTTGGTGCGGTTCGTCGATAGAAACACCTGGTCGGATACCGTCGATAATAGTCTTATGCGCGTCAAGGACAATCTGATAGATTTCTCGCTGTGCCTCAGTGAAGGTGCCGTTTGCCGGGAATGTGCGGGTTACGTCGCCGGAGTACCGACTGTACTCCGCGCCTGCGTCAAGGAGCACGAGATTTCCGTCCTCAATTTCGCAGTCATTTGTGGTGTAGTGGAGCGTTGTGGCGTTTCCACCACTTGCGACGATCGTCGGGAACGCTGCACCGCCGGCGCCGTTCATACGGAACGTCGATTCAACGAGAGATTCCAACTGGTATTCATAGAGTCCAGGTCGAACCGCCTTCATCGCTGCGACATGACCGGCGACCGTAATCTCGGTTGCTAACCGTATGCGTTCCAACTCTGTTTCATTTTTAATTAACCGCATCTCACTGAGAATAGGACTCGGGTCAACTAAGGTGTCAATGCCTTTACCAGATCGAACCTTTGACTTGACGGAGCGTGTGAATCGGGCAAGCATCTCGGTATCAACGTCCTCATTAGAACCGAGCGTATAGTAAAGCTGTTCCGCGTCCTGCAGATATTCTCCGATTTTTTCATCGAATTTCTCTATCGGATACGCTTTATCTGCGCCGTAGCGTCTACGTGCATCTCGAACACCGACGCGCTTGCCGTTCCAGATTTCCGCTTGTTTATCTTTCGGACGTACAAACAGGACATACTGGTGCTTCGGATGTTCAGGTGCGATAACACAAATTGACTCCGGTTCTTCAAACCCTGTAAGGTAATAAAAATTCGGATCCGGACGATAAATGTATTCGGTGTCATGGTTCCACTGCGCCGGTGGTGCACTGGCGAAGATAGCGACACTCCTGCGTCCCATTTTTTCTATAAACGCTTTACGATTCTGTTTGTGCAAGCCGTGTCCTCCTTATGAATGTTAGAGATACTCAATAGGCGTGCCGATTTTGCCAACCATGCCGCCACTCGCAACCATCGGATAGATAGGTTTCGCCCAGAAAACACCATCAACGGGTGAAGATATGGATTCTCGGACATTGCCAAAGACATCGCAAATATCAACCACCGGCTGAGACGCTGTAAGGTGCTCGGACAATTTCGCCCTATAGTAAATAAAACCGCCTTCATTACTGACGAGTGTCACGAATTTTTTGACAACAATCTGCTGTTCAGGAATCTCTGGGGTGCCGGAGATAAATTGATAGTATTGTAGCACATTGCGCACGCCGCGCACGCCTTTTTCGATGCTTGCCGCATCCCAACCGTGCGTTCCCCCCAATTCAGGATCGATCGTTGGGATGCCGACCTCTGGGGCAGCTTGCGCGAGTTGCCCTTTGGGTCCCTTCTGATCGAGGATGTGTCCGATACCAAAGACGCGGGCGAGTTCGAGACACGCCTTGTGGAGTATATGTTTTTGATCAACGCGAACGCGGACTTCATCAATCATCGGCTGTACACCGCCTTGGTGCAGATCGAGGCAGTAGTCCGCTTGTTGTAAGGCATGATGAAAAAGATGATAGGCGATCCGTTCGCTTGACGTGCCATCGCGTCTGCCGGGGAAACAGCGGTTCATTTTGCGGTTATCTACAGGACTAAATGACTGTTTGGCATGAAACGCGTGGAAGTTAACAATCGGCACAGCGATGATCTTACCGTGCAACTGCTCGGGCGTGACTGTTCGGAGAATTTTATGAATAACGGCGATACCGTTGAGTTCATCTCCGTCGCTAATCGCTTGGATATAAAGTGTTTTGCCGGGGTGCCTCCCGTTAATGAGTACAACAGGCAGTCGGACAGCAGTTCCGTCAGGCATCGTACCAACTTTGAGGTAACCTTCCATCCGAGTTGCGGGTTCAGCGACCAAGTGTCCAACCACCAAGCTGCTATGGCGAATATTATTCCTCATAATGGGTATTATAGCACAACCGGCAAAAAGAATCAAATGTTTTGTTGGAGGAATAGTTGTCAGTTGTGAGTTATCAGTTATCAGTTAAGAGGTGATTTTGTTAACCACATAACCCGTTGACCGAATACGATATAAAAACTTGTTTTTCAGAAGATTGTTTGGTAAACTTGTATGTATCATGAATACTGAAAACCAGAAAAAAATAGCTGCAGAAAAAGCGACGGAAGATGTCCGATCCGGTATGATTGTAGGATTAGGGACAGGTTCCACCGTCTATTACGCGCTCTTGAAACTCGGCGCGATGGTACGCGAAGGACTTGATATTGTCGGAATCCCTACCTCCGAAGGAACCGAGAAAATCGCATTCGCAGAAAAGATACCTTTGACAACGCTTGCCACACATCCTACTATTGACTTAACTATTGACGGTGCTGATGAAGTGGACGCACATCTTAATCTGATTAAAGGTGGCGGTGCCGCGCTCGTTAGGGAAAAAATCATCGCTAATGCCTCTAAAGAGATATTGATTGTTGTCGATGAAAGTAAGGTATCACCTGTCCTCGGCACGACCTTCTCGCTCCCTGTGGAAATCGTGCGGTTCGGATGGGAAGCGACACAGACCGAAGTCAATCGGATTTGTGGAAAATCAACACTCCGGCAGGATACCTCACAAGACGGAGAGGTATCCGCACTCATCACCGACAACGGCAACTATATCCTTGACTGCCACTTTGACGGTATCCCTGAACCGCAAGCCGTAGAGATGCAGTTAAATAATATTCCGGGTGTGGTAGAGAACGGGATTTTTGTCAATCGCGCTGACAAAATTATCATCGGCACGCCTTCCGGGATCCGGTATATGGAGTAACATCAATGCTTCGACACACGATTCCCCTTTTCTTGATTGTTTTTGCATCCATCACGGTTTCTAAGCCTGTCAGCGGTGAAGTGTTTATAGGGAGCGGATTGGTAGATATTCCAACAGGTAAGGTATTGCAACATGGAATATTTGAAGCAGGCACTTATCTCGGTTTTCAACAACGGATGATGGAGCGTTCTACAACAAACCTCGGTGATGCTGTTGCGGTTCGTCTCAACTTTGGACTGTTTGATCGCGTTGAAGTCGGGTTGACACACCTGTGGAACGAATATGGTGAGCAACCCTCTGCTGACCGGACAGCCAACTTAAAGTTCCAACTCTTAAAAGAGCCAGAGACTGGAGCGATGCCCAGTATAACAATAGGCATAGAGAAACTTGGTAGAGATATTGTCTTGTGGGATTCAGAAACGGAAGCAGATGGAAGTTCCTCAGCGTTTCTTGCTATCAGTAAAACTTTTAATCTGCCGCGGATTCACCAATTTTCGGGGCACATCGGTATCGGCACGCAGCGATTTGCGTTTTCGGAACGTCCTATCGGTCTTTTTCTTGGGTTGCGTAAAGAATTCCGACCGGCTTTTGCGAGGGGCAACATTACGACAAGTTTGGAATTCGATGGTGCCGGTGTGAACGTCGGGATGCGATACGCTGCATCAAGCGGACTTCAGGTTGCACTCGGTGCTGAAACCTTGAACAGTGCAGACGAATTGCGTTACCTCGCTGCTGTTTCGTGGACAAACGCGCAGATACTCGAACAGATTGATGAAGCGAGGCGACTCATCAAACTTGCGACAGAACTTGCGGTACAAGCGAAACGCGCGAGTGCCGAAAAAAAACAGACGACTAACGCTACTGAGATGCCTTCACCTCAATAGATTGCATCACATTTTGGAGCGATGTTAGGAGTTCGGACAAAAAATCTTGCGGCGGCACGAGTATAATTTCGATTCTTCGATTTTTGGCTTTCGCCTCCGGTGTTTCGGCAGTATCTATGGGTTGGTAGAAGGCATAGCCAGTGGCTGCCAGACGTTCCGCACTCACATTTGCATGTTCCTGCAAGTATTTTACCGCCGCGATTGCGCGTTCCGTTGAAAGGTTCCAGTTCCGCAGTGCGTCGCCGCCGATAGGTGTGTTATCCGTATGTCCTTCAACCCGAATGGCGTAAGCTGAATAGTCTGCGTTGAGTAAAACCTCTTCCGAGATTGCATCCAAAAGTTCTTTCCCTTCTGTGCTTAGAATCGCGCTGCCTGTTTCAAACAAGATTTTCCCCTTAACATCAAGTTTCAACCGTCCTGCGTCATCTAACACAGCCCCGACTGTATCTTTAAACCGCTCTTGGATAGCCGTAATTGACCGTTGCGATTGCTCGCGGATCCGTTGTAATTCGGATTCAATCTCAGTAAGTTTTGCGCGAAGGCCCTCTTTTTCGCGTTCAAGCGTACTTTTGTCCTGTTGAAGCGTGTTCCGTTCAGCGGCGATCTTTCGGGCGGCTTCGCTTGCGTTTTGCAATATCTCTTTGGTTTGATCGAGTTCGGAACGTGTCTCTGCCAAGGTCTTTTGCGTTTCAGACAATGTGCTTTCGGTTTCCGCTAACTTCTTTTCGATATCCGCTTTTGCAGTCTCAGTTTTTTGCAGTGTGGTTTGGGTCGTTGCTAATTCTGCCTGCGTCTGTTCGAGTCCGTTTGAAGTTGAATAGAACAGGATTCCCAAAACGATGGCAGCAATAGCGAGAACAGAGATGGATACGATCGCCAGAATTTTGTTTTTAGCCATTTATTTCTCCTTGTAGGCGAAGGATCGCGTCAAAATTGTCATTTTTTGAGGTTTTGTTATTTTTTTTTATGCCACATGTTGTGCAGCGATGTGTAAGGATATAATTGCCGTGCTTTACAGTAAACGCTATCGGTTCCATCATACCTTGACAGAACGCGGATCGGTCGCCGGGGTTGACATCAACGTGTCGGCTCCAGAGACATTCTGGGCAGTGATTGGTGTAGCCGTTTCCGTTGACAGCAACACCGCACTGTGCGCAGGTGAAATCTTCAATGTAGCGTTGAAATTTTTTGTTCACTGGTCAGTACTCACATTTTTGCCTTGTGCGAGGTGGACATTTGAAAAACCAGTCCGCGCCAATACTCCCTACCGGAAATTCAAGCACTTGTAGTTTTTCACGGCGTTTAACGTTCCATATCGGGCGATTGCCTTCTCTGGTAATGCCCATGTTGTTGCTATAGTGTCTCCTCGCACAACATTGCCCGGTGCAGGTCTTCGGTTTTGCATCGTATTAACCTCTTTTATATTTTATGGAGTGCGCTGAGGCGCGGGGACCTTGTGCTACAGTGTATTTTAGTGTATTTTAAAGTGCTGCGCGGGTCATGAAGGTTGCGTAGATAGTGGAGGTTCTGACCAAATCGGGAATATGCACGCGCTCGTTGATGGCATGTCCGCCCTCACCGCGCGGTCCATATCCGACTCCGGGTAAGCCTGAATTGACGAAATAGTGCAAGTCCGTAAACCCTGTAGTGCCTTTAAATCGGGGTTGATTGAAGCGGACAATACGTACTGCATCGGCGAACGCCTGTGCTATTGGCGAAGCGGTATCCGTCAAGCAGGGTTCAATGCGCAAAATCGCGCGTGTCTCTGCCTCCAGATCAGGATAATATTGACACGCCCCAGAAATCGCTTCCCGCAATTCGAGTTCAGCAAACTCAAGTTCCTCATTCGGCGTAATTCGTCGGTCAATCGAGAACGTGAGGCTTGCCGGGACAGTGTTGACTTTGTCACCATCGGTGCCACGAAACGTCCCACCGATGTTCAACGTCGGATAACGATCGCTGCCATCAGGGAGTTTAAATGCTCGTTCCGGTGATCTTAGATGCCGTTTAACCCGTTGGAGTGCCGTCACAAGTTCTGCAGTCTTCTCAAAGGCGTTTATGCCCTTATCTGGTTGTGCGGCGTGCGCGGCTTTGCCCTTGACCGTAATTTCCAACCAGAGTACACCGTTATGTCCGTTGCCGATGTTCATCTCCGCACCGCCCTCGCAATTAACAACATAGTCTGCATTAACCAAACCTTCTTCAACAATATACCCCGCTCCCAACTGTCCGCCGGTCTCTTCATCGCAGGTAAATGAGCATTCAACGTTGAACTTCGGTTTTGTGCCGGTCTCTTGAACTGCTTCGATTGCAAATAGGAGTGCAGCGATGGCATCCTTCATATCATCAGCACCGCGTCCGTAAAGCCACTCACCGTCAATCTCACCGCTGAACGGATCACCGAACCGCCACTCCCCCGCAACGGGGACGACATCGTAGTGTGCGTTGAAATGCACCGTCTTTTCTGCGCCGACATCCCAACGCGCGATGAGGTTTAGTCGTGGATGGCTATCGGCGTTTGCGATAATCTGCGCGGCACGCCGTTTCGGGACCTTGGCAATTTGTGTCCGCATCCCTAACGCCTTGCATTTTGCCGCAAGTAGCCCCACAATCTCGGCATAATTTTCACCGGGCGGATTAACGGTAGGAATCCTGACAAATTCTTGCAGCAACGCACAAAGCGCGGCTTGATTGTCCTTGATGTAGGCTTGTACGGACATTTTAGGTCTCCTCAGTCCCTGTTACGTAACGACTGCCTGATCCCCTGCTGACAAGTGCCCGACTGTTTCACCAGTTTCCGTAAACGTTCGGGTCACGGTGACAGAGGCATACGTCCACAAAATTTTCATAGGCGCGGCACTATCATTCCAGAACCGATGCGGGATACCAGCGGGGACGAAGGTCGTATCGTATGCTTTCATCGTAAAGACTTCGCCATCAACCTCGCAGGCGGCTTCGCCTTCAAGAATCGTGACAGATTCATCACAGTTGTGGTAGTGGCGTGCAATCGCTGCACCCGGTTCAAACATCGTCACACCGTTGGTGAGTGAAGTGGAGTCGAGCCATTTACCGGCTAACGGGACGGTTTTCACGCCGGTCCCGCGGTCAATAGGGTTCTGTTTTCCGAAATCGATGACATGTGCTTTCGTAGGCATCTTCTGATCCGTCGCTTTTTCTTAAGATTTGCCTCAGTTTAGCACGAAGAGAGAAAAAATTCAAGGGTAAAGCGGAAATGGTTATCAGTCATCGGTTTTCGGTTGTCAGAGGCTTAGCTGACAACGCATCCATATAAATCAGGATTTGTGGGATTGCTGGATTCTTAGGAATATGAACCGCTAACGGAGTCTTGAGAAACCGTTGCAAATGCATCAATTGCCTGCTGTATTTCTGTTTCGGTGTGTGTTGCTATGACGGTCAGCCTTAAACGACTCGTATCGGGCGGCACGGCTGGTGGACGGATCGCCGGCGCGAACACCCCCTCGGCGAGCAATGCCTCCGCGATACGTGTTGCCCGTTGCGGACTCCCCAATACGACCGGAAGGATCTGTGTTTCACTCGGCAATAGCGTATACCCTAAATGCGTCAACGCCGTTTTGAGACATTTCGCGTGCAAGAATAGACGTTGCCGTAATTCGGGCGAAGAACGCATCACATCAAGTGCAGCATTCGCCGCTGCTAAAGTCGCAGGTGGCAGCCCTGTCGTAAAGATAAAGCCGCGTGCCTTGTTGATGAGCAATTCAACCAACGCGTGCCTTCCCGCAATATAGCCGCCGAGGGCGCCGATAGCTTTGCTAAGCGTACCCATCTGAATGATGCCTTCGCCATCCAACCCAAAATGTGAGACAGTGCCGCTTCCATCTCTCCCTAATACACCAAACCCGTGAGCATCATCTACCAGTAACATCGCATCGTATTGTGTGGCGACTTCGTAAATATCCGGTAGTGGCGCGATGTCGCCGTCCATACTGAAAACGCCATCTGTCACGATAAGCCGCCGCCGAAACGCCGCGGATTCGGAGAGTAAGGTTTTAAGGTGTTCGACATCGCAGTGTTGATAAACCTTGGTTGTGGCGCGACTGAGACGACATCCGTCAATGATGCTGGCGTGGTTGAGGGTGTCGCTTAAGATGAGATCACCTTCGCCTGCAAGGACCGGAATGATACTTGTATTGGCAGCATATCCTGAACTGAAGACGAGCGCGGCTTCGGTGTTCTTCGTTTTAGCGAGGTTGGTTTCCAAAGTCATGTAGCGTTCACTGTTCCCGGAGATGAGGCGCGAGCCGCTTGCGCCTGTGCCGAAAATTTGCGTCGCCTCAACAGCAGCAGCGATCACCTGTGGGTGTGTGCTTAACCCCAGATAATTGTTTGAACCGAGCAGCACAACATCGCGTCCATCAAGATGGGTTGTGCCCGTGGGCGCACTCATGACCGTACGGAGGTGACGGCGTAAGCCTGCTTGTTCCAGTGCCGCGCATTTTGTGTCCAACCAATCGTGGCTATCCATCGTTACTAAGTTATAAGTTATAAGTTAAGAGACCATTAAGGGCATCCCATCGTACTTGATGTACCCAAACCTTCTTTAACTTATAACTATTAACTACTCCCGTTTCAACCCATGAACTGTCTCAGGAAAATATGACTTTGGCTTAAAGCCCGCTGCCGTGTCTCTAACGTCTCTTCATAAGCCCGATCTTCCACTTCAACACAAACCGCACCGTTGTAACCCGTATCGCTCAAAACAGAGAAGAAACTTCCCCAATTGACATCGCCAAGTCCGGGCAGTTTCGGCGTATGATACGATAAGGGCGTTGCGAGGATACCGACTTCATCAAGTTTTGTCCTGTCTAACCGGACATCTTTCGCATGCACGTGAAAGATTCGATCAGCGAAGGTAACGAGTGGTTTCAGATAGTCCATCTGGAGCCATATAAAGTGGGACGGGTCGAAATTGAGTCCGAAGTTCGGGGCGGGGATCTCCTCAAACATCCGTTCCCAAACGGCGGGGCAGTAAGCAAGGTTTTGACCAGCGGGCCATTCGTCCTCGGTGAAAAACATCGGGCAATTCTCAATCCCGATACGGATGCCGTGGTCGGCAGCAAATTGAATGAGCGGTGCCCACACCTGCTTAAAATGGGGCCAATTCTCATCTATCGTGCGCGTCTGATCTCTGCCGATAAACGTATTCACGATGTCGAGCGACAGACGTTCCGCTGCCAGAATCAACTTTTTGAGGTGTTCGCTGTAGATCGCCGCTTCGGTCTCATCAGGTGTGAGTGGGTTTGGATAGTAGCCTAAACCGCTAATCGTTATCCCCGCATCCGAGACACATTGTAGGATTTTATCTGCTTCCGCTTCGGAAAGTTCCGCAACATCAACGTGCGTAACACCGGCGTAACGCCGCTCCGCTTTCCCTTTGGGCCAACACATCAATTCGACGCAATCAAAGCCGGTATCCGCAGCGAATTGGACGACTTCTGTCAATGACTGTTCCGGCAAAATCGCGCTCACAAATCCGAGTTGCATTATAATGTAACCTCTATTTCGTTCTAAATATTTTATTAGGACTTACGCATTCTGTCTTAAAGTCCCCCTGATAAGGGGATTTACGGGTTTTTCCATACAAAATTTTCATCTAACAATGCGCTCAAACTATTGACGCTGTTGATGCTGACAAAACGCTATACCCGATGGCTCTCTCTAACATACGCTCGCAGATGTTCCAACGCGCGCCCACTATCCATCACCGACCGTGTTCGCGCAAGTGCCTCCGCAGGTTCAGGACAAATCCCTAACAGATAATCTACCATCGCCGTATTCAGCAGGATCCTATCGTAGATATGTCCTTTTTCACCCGATAGTGCTGCCACACCTAATTCCGCAAACGCTTCTGCACTGACAACTTCTGGACGTGGACTCCGCGCATACGCAAATCCGTAAACGGCTGGGTCTATATCCATCGCGAAATCTTCGCGCACATCATCGACACGCCGAAACCCTTGTGAATAGTTGACCGCCATCCTATCGCTCGTAGAAGGCTTTCCGAGACGAAGTGCATAGTGGCTTGTGCCTTCCTCACCTTTGATAGCAACCGCCGCATCACAACCGCGTTCCCACGCCAATTGTAGAAGCGGTTTTTCATAACCGATATGGTAGTAACCAAGTACCATATAATTCGACTCTCGTGCCGAAAAGAACTGCTGTGCTTTTTCCGTCGCTGCCCAAGGCGGACGTTTCTTGATATGCACCCGCAATTCACGTAGATCGTATGCGGCACGACAATATTCACGCTGACTGATATACCCAAACCCGACCGATGGGTCTGTAATCAGTGATGCTGTCTGCGGGAGCGAGAGGTGTGTGTTAGCCCCGAGTGCTTTTAAAAGTGTTTCCTCTGTCACACCATTTTTCGGCGGCATTGCGTCCACGCTATGAAGGAGTGATGCCTCACCGAGTGCAGCGCGTACTGCTGCGACAAACAGTGTCGGCCGAAAATAGCGCGTCGCTCCATCGTAAGGCTGCCCGAAATGCGTTAACCCCGCAACATCGATTGGCTGAACGGCTTCCGGTCCAAAGAACGCGTCAAGATACCCCCGGACCTCCTGATATGTTTCACGGTTCATCCGTTGCCCGATAAGTGCGGCACCTTTGAACGCAGGATTGACCTCGTCGCTGAGGATCGCTTCGCACATCTCACGCGTTTCGGTGTAACTTAAATGTTTTGCCCGTAAAATCTTTTCCAATGCCTTCACAACAACTGCCTCTGTCGCGTTTGTGGGAACATAACCCTGTTCGGGGTTCATGAGGTATTGAATTTCTGGTGGCAGTTGTTCTGTCAATGCCGAGTGATATTTACGAAACGCTGCTGCTTCTGCTGGACTCCACTGTGTCGCTTCTGGGAAGTAGGCGCGGAGCGTCATCGCCGCGAAAAACGCACCCATCTGTGCCGCTGACGCAGCATCCGATGCTGGGAGGTCACCCGTTATCGATTTTAAAACTATTTCAAGAATCGGTGCCGGTTGCGGGAAATCCGAGGGGTTCACACCCAACGGACGGGTCTGATGCGGTCCTGTGCAAACGCGTGCCTGTGCCTCAAGCACGTCATCATTCGGCCCCGGATATGCCGGTGTGTATGAAAGAAAATTAAAATCTGCCATTTTACAATATTCTCCGAGAATGGTTTTAATCGTATTTTTTCGTGCAGCGTGTTGAATAAGAAAGATTGGTTCTATTATACGGCTTTTTGATATTTAAAACAAATTTTGCTCAAGACCCTTCCCTAAATAATCTGTCCTACTGATAACTGAATGCCTCTAAAAAAAACTTGACACCGGCGCAAAAAAACAGTATAATTATACTATACTAAAAATAAGTTTGAAAATATCTTGCATAAAATCGGCAGCAACGCCAATATCACATCTGCCTTGGTAACTTTTTGCCGCAGCCGGAAATGACACAAAAAACGCCTACAAATCCATACAGGGACTGGGTTCACGGCACAAATCAGAAAATTACCAAAAAGCGAAAAAAGATACCATTTGGTATCTTTTCGGCGCAAAAAACCTATTTTTGGTATCTTTCAAGACAATGGAGAAAACACTCAGCAAAAATCAAATGGAGTGGATAAATCTGAATCCAAAAAAAAAACGAAAATTACGTCACATTCCCGCGTGTTACTTGGCATCTGCACGTCACATGTGACGTTTAAAACGTCACATACACGTCACAATTGTCCAAACACTATAAAATTACCTTTTTTTAGCAAGGGTATTATCCTGAAAAATTCTATGCTGACAGTTAAT
>VXZK01000111.1 GCA_009845545.1 Candidatus Poribacteria bacterium | reverse complement strand
TAACAACTAAAACCTTTCACCACAAACCTTCAGGAAAAAATGGGGGTAAGTGACGCAGCCCAAGCGGCTACATGTTTCTAATCGTGTGACCGAAAACTAATAACTGAAAGATTTTTGGCAGAAAAATCGTACTGAAAACTGACAACCATTACTATGAACACCGTCGGCGAAAGAGAAATACGCACCCAAGAACGCGTCATAGCATTTTTTAGGGATGCTCTGGGTTATACCTACCTCGGCAATTGGCAGGACAACTCAGAAGAAAATAGCAATATTCTCCCAGAGGATCTCGCTGATTGGCTGCGAAGGCAAGGCTACCACAACGATATCATCGCCAAGGCACTGGATCAACTGCAAAAGAGTGCAGCCGTCGGTGGGACACAATGACTTTCGGAAATCGTTCCTACCAAAATTCGGAATTCCCTGTTACTCTTCCTTCTTTATCTGCTCAAGAAACGGACTGAGGAGATCTATCGGGATTGGGAAAACGATGGTCGAGTTTTTCTCTGCGCTCACTTCCACCAACGCCTGCAGGAATCGGAGTTGCACCGCAGTCGGGGTTTTGCTGAGGATATCCGCGGCATCTGTTAACACCTGTGCGGATTCAAATTCACCTTCGGCGTGTATGACTTTGGCGCGGCGTTCGCGTTCGGCTTCCGCTTGCTGCGCCATCGCGCGTTGCATCTCAACCGGGAGATCTACGTCCTTGATTTCCATCGCCAGTACCTCAATACCCCACGGTTCACAATGTTTTTTGACGATATTCTCCAAGTCCTGATTCAGTTTCTCGCGTTCAGAGAGCAGATCGTCGAGTTCAGCACGCCCGAGCACACTCCGGAGGGTTGTCTGCGCGATTTGAGAAATCGCAAAACCGAAGTCCTCGACTTCAATAACAGCCTTATCCGCTTCGATTATCCTGAAGTTAAGCACGGCATTAACACTCACCGAAACATTGTCCTTTGTAATCACATCTTGCGGCGTAACATCATTGACAATAAGACGTAGACTGACCCGTTGCATCCGCTCAATCCAGAAGGGTATCATAAACACGAGACCGGGACCGCGAGTCCCCGTCAAGCGTCCGAGCCGGAAGATAACGGCGCGCTCGTATTCTTTGAGAATCCTAACGCTTGTCGCCAACAGGATAACAACAACAATAGCAATGGCAAAATAGGTCGGGTTAATTTGTGGTAGCATATTTTTTAACTTTCCTTGCGGTTCGTTCAGATAGATTTGACTATTGAGGCGCATCTACGTAGAGTCGCCTTCTACTTCGTTTCAGGCTCGGTTCTTGATGTTATCAAGTGGAGTAGCCTGTAATGTCGCGAGCCTTCTCGAAAAAGGCGCGTTTGCGCGGGGTGTTGATCTGCCATTGCACGGGTACGGATTGGTAACCGTTGTTATAGTCGTTTTCACCGGGGTCAAAGTATCCCCATGATGCGTATTGGCTGACAGCAGCGACGAAGTTGTTCAAGGGTTTATCGAAATCGAAATGATCGTCCTCGTTGAAAAGGATCGGCATCGGACGGTAACCCGGTACCTCGCGCGTCTGTTGGACCATTTCAATGATACGGTTCGGGTCCTTGACACCGTTCCCATGGATAAGCAAGAAATCCGAAGCACGAACAACATTTTCCAGTGGCACTGTGCCGCCACCGTAACTGGTTCCAACGAGGAATCTATTGTTGTTGTGTGTTATGGCTTTTACACGTTCAATCAATTCGTGTACCCGTTGCGGTTTTAGAATTTCATGGGTATATGCTCTGACATTACATTCGTTGTTCACTTCAACAATAACGTTGGTATATCCTTTATCAAAAAGCCATCCGGTTGCGTTGTCAACGGCATTTTTGACTGCGTTCTCGTCCCGGACTCGCTGATCCTGCCCAAAATAGAAATAACCGAGAATGACAACCATACCGAGATCATCGGCGAAATCAATAATGCGTTCAAGGCGCGAAAGATAATCCGGGTTGAGACTCCCATCGGCTTCGATACCCGAGTTGTGCCACGGCTGCGCTTTGGAATAGCCTTCCGGGCTCCCGCCTTGGAGGTTGATCGTGAATGCCAAGACCCCGTGTGCACGCCAGGTCGGCATCGCGGCTAAAAATTCACGGGTATTGCGTTCGGGGTCCCATGCTCCCGTGTCTGGGTATTTCCAAAGATGTATAGTCTCCGGGTTCCGGTCATCGAAGATGCCTTGCACCATACGGGTGTTGATGAGCAACCCTTCGATTTTATTATCTTGGTAGAAACGCCCTGGGTAGGTAATTTCTCCGTTAATGTAAAATGTATCGTCAACGATACTAACTGCTGTTTTCATCACTTTTTTCCTTTCTTTTTTACGTCTATCAGTATGAATTTCACGGGTGTCCGCATAAAGTCGCGTGGGACTCTTAACGAGAAACATTCCTGCCAATGCGGTGCTTCCGCCAATCAAAAAATGCCTACGGCTCATGAATTTTTTCATTACGCTGTTTCGACAGAGTTCAATTACTGCGTTTTCTGCGAAAGTGCTTTAAAATAGCGTCGCAGTTGTTCCCGATACTGGAACGGAATATCTTCAAGTTCTTTTGCATGCGGTGTGGCTTCTAATTTCTGAACAATTTCGAGGAGTTCAGGATGTAAAGGCGGCACTTCTTGCGCAGGCGTTTCAGGCTTTTCCGCCACCTCTGCTTTGCGTTGTTTACCGACATCCCGTTTTTGCAACGACTTTAAACTATCAAGCATTCGCGTCAAAATTTGTTCCTGTCTATTGAGCACCTGTTCATCGAGTGCACCTTGCTGGAGTGACCGCTCAACTTCTGTCATCTCCTCTGCGACATCTTCGAGACTTCCCAACATTTGTGCCATCTGTTCTGCGCGCTCGGCGAGGCGTTCGGTCGCTTCTCGAATCAACTGCTGTTGTGCAGCGAGTTGACGCATCATCTGTTCAAATCCTGGGGTTTGTCCTTGCTCTCGCATCTGTTGGCTCAGATTTTGTGCCATTTGGTTCAACTGTTCTTGACTCTCGGCAAGTTGCTGGAGCTGCTCTAACATGTTTTCCATGCCGCTGGCACCCATCTGTTGGTTCATCTGTGCCATTGCATCAAGGAGTTCAAAGATCGCCTGATTCAGATCGGCAAGTGCGGTTCTCTGGATTGGCATAGCGAGGCTGGGTTGTCTGTCCTCCAAGGCGCGTGCAGCACGGGAAAGCGCGTCTTTTGAAGCATTCAGATGCCAGACAACCTTGGGAGGGACTTCCATTTGTCGGTTGCCGAGTTCCCAAAGTTTATTGGCAAGTTGTGCGATCCCCTCTGCAGTGCTGAGTTCATCCGCTGCCAGATTTTGCAATTGTAGAATCTCATTCGTAATATAAGCCTCTGTCTGTCCAGCAATGATGAGATCATTTGTTTTTGAAAGTACTTCCTCATGAAGGTGCGAGAGGTGAAGTCCGCTTTTAACGGCTTCTTGCATAGCGGTCAAAGTTTCGTTCGCGTTCGCGCCCTCCATAAATTCCAAAGCGTTATCCAAACCTTGCGCGAGTTCTGTCAACGTCTGTTCCGCTTCTCTACCAGATTCAAGTGCTTCTCTGTTCTGTCCGCTTCGGAGATTCTCGCTGGTCGTTTGAAGGTCCTCAGGGAGGTTCTGATCCTTGGCAAACTGGTTGAGACGTTTGATTTCATCTGCAAGGCGTTCAATCTGGGGTGGTGCGTTCTCCTTATTCTCCGCGAGTTCACCCATATCCGCGCTGAGTTCGTCTAATTGTTCGCTGAGTTTACCGAATTCCTCACCGACGCGATCCTCCTTTTGTGCGAGTTCGTTTGCAGGTGCAGATTCGGCTGATGTTTCCAAGGTATCCATGAGTTGTTTCTGTTGTTCAGCGAGTGCTTGCGCCTGTTTCGCAGCTGCTTCGAGTTCCTGTTGAAGGAGAATCTGTTCATAGAGGGATTTGGCGCGTTCCAACTGCTGTAAAAACTGTTCTTGGCTGAGATTCGCCTCCATCATTGATCGCTCCTGCTCACTCACCTGCTGCTTCGCTAATGCCTCAGATAATTTCCGCAAAATCTCTTTATGTTCCTCGGAGAGTGCCTGCTCCATCAGTTCTTGGAGTTCCTGATACTTCTGTATCGTCTCAGTGTCAAAGAGTTGCTTCTGCTCCATATCCTTCGCTGTCTGCTGCATATCTTCAACTAACTGCTTCGCCGCCTGTTCAATCTCTTTCTGGTTTTCAAGCACCTGTTGCATCAGGTTTTCATCGTTAAAAGTGAGTTCTTGGCTTTTCCTGATCTTACCGAGGAGGGTGTCAATCAAACCGGTTGCGTCTGCTTGCTCGTCAACGAGATCTTCAAGACCTTGTTGTTCCGTTTCTTGTTCGGTCGCGACGGAATCGTATAATTCGGAGAGCGACGGGAAGCGGAGTGTATAGGTAGGTGATTTACCGATATTCGGACCCGAGACATTATCGTTATCCAAAGCCTGGACATAATAGGCAAGCACTTCACCCGGGAAAATGCCAATCCGATCAACATCCCATCTGTATGCGACAGAGACCGATCTGCGTACAGGTGCGTCCTCCATACCCCACCGTTTTAAGGGGACATTGACTTCCTCGGCACCCTCTGCCTCAACACGATACACCAATTGGAGGGCTTGTATACCGTAATCATCTGTTGCCTCCACCTTTAGATCCACTAACATAGCATTATCCAAAACGGTGTCCCGCGCGGGTGAGACGATATTGACATCAGGGGCGGCATCTTTGAAGACGGTAAGCGTATAGTTAATAGGCTCGCGATTTGTAAAACCCTCAACATCGGTAATTTGGATACGGTAGTTTCCACTTTCCTGGGCAATAAAACTACCTCGCATTGTCCGAAGGATAGGATTTG
Organism: Candidatus Poribacteria bacterium; assembly: GCA_009845545.1. GTDB lineage: Bacteria > Poribacteria > WGA-4E > WGA-4E > WGA-3G > WGA-3G. Next base: position 7,131 of record VXZK01000111.1, on the reverse strand, counting down.
CTTCCGCTTCCTGTCCGTCCACGCGCGGCTGCGGTGCAGTTTCCAGCAGGTGGCGCGCCGTGATCTCCAATTTGACATCATCGGATTCTTCAAACGCAAGGGATGCCGCCTTAAGCGGTTTGTTACTTTCGCCCGTAAATATGAGCTCGGTTCCGAAGAGCGTCTGTATATCACCCGTGTTTGCTGGAAACATCTGGGATTGCAGGCGCGTGTAGGCAGGATAGTTCAGCCGATACTGAAATTGCGTAACAATTGGTTCGTCGCTAATCGTTACTTGATACTGCGCTGATGCGACCTCTTCGACAAAAATATAGTATTGTAGCGGACGGGTAACATTTTCGAGCGTCAGATGATAAGACAGAGCAATGCTTGGAGCCTGTTGATCACTTGCGCGTCGCATCGGCATTGATTGCCATTCTACGGTTGATGTTTGCGCGTTACCGTCTCCGATGCGGTAGTAAAGTGTGACAGGCGCGCCGATGTGTCCGCTCACTTTAGCGGCGACATTAACATCGGTACCGCGTTCAACTCGCGTGTTACCCGGTTGGATTTCTGTAATCTGGATAGCTTTCTTGAGATTGGCTTGACTGTCGGGGAGTGTCTGTGGCAAAGTCTGGAAGGTCGCAGCAAAACCGTTGAATGCGTTGGGTAAAAGAAAATGAGTGATAAGCAAAAGTCCTACACCCACAACAGCGATACCAGCGTTCCGTTTGATTTTCCGAAATTCGGTTTGAAACACCTGTCCCCGTTGAATGTGTTCCATATCTTGATCGGTCTGGATGATGAGATGTTCAATAAATTCTGGGGCATATCCGAGTCGATTTTCTGTCAAGTTCTTCCAAAGTTGTACAGCACTGAGAATCCGGTTTTCGGATGCAATTTCACTCTGTCCCTGCGTTGATTCGAGGCGCGAGGCAACTGCGGCATCTGTGAACCTTTTGCTGAGCGGTATGATAAGCGAACGGATGACTATGTAGACAGTAATGGCAATTGATAGTAGGAGAATCCCGATACGTACCCAGAGCAAGAAGGGAACCTGTCGGACTTGGAAACTGACGTTGAGAATAACAAGCACGCCCACCATAACGAGCGTCAGCATACCGACGCACTTCAGCAAACTTTGAGAAAAAGTGAGCCACCACCATTGCCGCCGAACGGCATGCAACCGAGCAATTAGGTTTTCGTAACTTCGGTTTACGTTTTGTCTGTCCATTCTATCTATCCCTTTAATGTGTTAGCGCATACACAGCGATATTAACTGCCATTTTTGCGGCGAGTTCCCGTACTTGCGGTGTATCCGCTGGATGTACATCGGCATCTTCGAGGCCGTCGCCGATATCGGAACTGTAAACGTAGTAAACGACCATTCGTCCATCGTGAAAGAGCCCAAATCCTTGTGCTGGCTCGCCATCGTGTTCATGAATTTTCGGTAACCCTTTCAGGTCATAAAAACAACGGTAAATGAGATGTGTATTCGGTATCGGTTGTAATTCTTGTTCGGGAAACACTCTTTGCATTTCACGCCTAAAACTCTCGTCAAGTCCGTAATCATCGTTGGCAAAGAGAAACCCACCGTTCATCAGGTAGCCCCGTAATGCCTCAACCTCAGCTTCGGTCAGTCGAATATTTCCGTGTCCGACAAGATATAGCATCGGATACTGGTAAAGTGTATGATCGGTTAACTTCAGAATTACGCGGTCCTCAGCGGCCTCAATATCCGTTCGCGTTCGGAGGAGTCTGAGCCAATTTTTAATAACAGTTGCGTCTCCATACCAATCGCCCCCGCCGCTATAATGAACCTGAGCGATCGTCATTGGAATCCCAGAAGCGAGTATCCTTTGTCCAATATGCAGACCGATTGCTGTGCAAAACAGGAGGCAGCAGATTAAAAAAAGGTTCAGTCTTATGAATCGTATGAATCGCGGCATCGTACACCTTCCACTAAGTCAACCCAATCCGTTTACGTAAAAACCATTCTGTGCCTAACAATCCGACGACCATAATCAGAATCAACGGATGGCTCCAGAGTTCCCGTTCTGCATCAACAAACACCGAATTTTGGATATTGGCAACGTTTTGTGGTAATGCGTCTGCATCCGCCATAGCGAAATAGACGCCACTGGTTTCCGATGCGAGTTCCTTTAAAAGGTCTTCGTTGAGTTGTGGTGCCTCCAATTCAGCGAGTTGCGGATGAACATGGATATCAATTTGATCTTCGCCCAACCTCTGATTAGCGGTTCTCGCTGTTGCCCGGATACGGTAAGTTCCATTCTGGAATAATGAAAATTGGGTACTATAGAGGTTTCCAGTATCAGTAGCGGTCTCAGTTATACCGCGGATCTGAAGTTGGAAGGGCACGCCTTCAGGCGGTACAACTTCAAATTGAACAATTGCGTCTGTCTGTGTCGCACGGTAGGCTTCAGAATATAGATATGCCGTAACCTTCGCTGTGTCGCCTACGGCATAACTGTCGGCCTCCGTGGTAAGGTGCAATTTCTCGTCATCGGTGTTCGTTGCCATCCATCGAAGGACTTGTGCCCAGAAGCGTGAATAGAGATTTTGATAACGCGTATCTTTAAAAGTATTGACAAAAGTATTGACCCCGAAATCCCAATTCCAGAGTCCTTCTGCTGCAATCAACAGGCTTTTACCCAAGCCGGCTCTCTGCAGAATCAGGACAGGGGCCTCGTTTCCTGTTTCCATAAGAGGCGTTGCGCCGCCTCTGAGGCGAAACCCACTAAAGGATCGAGACAGTGCTGGCATGTTTCGCCACGCTGCTGCGTTATTGTTTGCTAAGGTCGAAGCTTGACTCTGTTGTGCGTCCATAAGTTGCAACATGGGGTGAAACATACCGGAGGGTGTCGGTTGTACAATGAACTCCGTATCGTGTCTACGACAGCCGTTTCTGGGGATGTCAATCGGTAAAAGTTGTGCCAATTCTGTATTTCGGAGCCCATTCATACCGAGCATCCTGCGAGACGGGAGGAAGATAACCGGTTTTCCTTGGACTTCAACGAAATCAACGATTGCGCGTTGCTGTGTAGTGGTAAGATGTTCCTCCCCTAAGTCTCCTAAAATCAACACATCGTATTTGGCAAGCTGCGTCTGTGTTTCAGGAAAGCGAGGGGTTTCCGAGGTCGGCGTTGTTTGTGGATAATACCCATCTAAGCGACTGAGTACACTACCCGCGGGTGGAAACCGCTTCGATTTGTTCTTTAATAAGAGCGCACAAGTCGCCTCAATATCAGGGTCCCGTTGGAGGGCACGTTTCAGATATGTGTACTCCCATCTGGGTCTGCCTTCGAGATAGAAAACGTTAAGTTTTGCTTTCACAACTTTCACGGCAAACGTCTTTTGATTGTTCGCTTCTGTCAGCTCGCCATCAAGCACCGGAAGTTCGACAGTATATTGGAAGTTTCCTTCAACCTGCGGAGTCAATTTCAATTCAACGACCTGTTTTGTGGTAGCACTCGCGGGTGTTGCGTTCTGGGGCTGGTTAAAGGTTAACGTCGCTGTGTCTACAAGGGTTTTACGCGTCATCTCTCGCAAAGAAAGTCGTGTCGTTTTACCAGCATAACCTGTTTGTACGACCGTCACGCGGATGATGCTCTCATGGTTTGTATAGGCAATTGGCGTGTAATCAATGTGTTGGACCTGGATGTCTTTTGGGGGGTCCACAGAACCGACTCCTATTGCATAGACTGGCACATTCAATGTGGCAACATCTTCTAAAGGAAACCGTCCAGAGTTATGTCCGCCATCGGTAATAAGCAGAATCCCCGCAGTGTTTTGTCCTTTCCATGCTGCTGCGGTTTCTCGTATAGCCATTCCAATATCAGTAAGTGCGCCGTTCGGTTCAAACGCTGGGTGTGCTTCGGCATCAAGGTCTTTCGGTAACGGTGCGCTTTGATGAAGTCCTGTATCAAAAGGGTAGAGATGTACCTCGAATCGGTCGCGTAAAGCCTGTAGGAATCGCTTTTGCCCATTAAACAGCAACTGGTTCACCTGACTCAACCGAGATACAGATGTTTCACCCATAGATGCATCAACGAGGTTCATACTTTTCGATGTATCCACTAAAATGGAAAGATGCGTTGGCGGTGTGATGTCCTTTTTTTCTATAATAACGGGGGCTAAGAGACAGCAGAGCAGGATCGACGCTGCACAGACCCGCATTGCGATGAGTAAAAATCGGTACCTCGGATGGATAGACTGTGTCATCCGCAGGTAAACAAATACGGTTACGCCGATGACGATGGCAATACCGAGTACAACTGCCCATCCGGGCAAAAAATAGGTGAATCGCATATCTATTGTTCCCTTCTGCAACATATTATAGTCTAATTAGGGGATCGATGTCAAAGAGAATTTAGTTACCAGTTTGCCTCACAGTGAGAGTACGGTTTCTACGAAAACCTTTCAGTTATCAGTTAAAGAGGTTTTCTGTGGAAACCTTCACAGAGAACAGAACTGTTCCAAGAACCCTCTTAACTTATTTATAACCTATAACTTATAACTTATAACCATTGCTCTGAAATAAGATTGACAATCCGTGATTCGCTATGTTAAAATATGTTTAAAATAAATTGCCACAGAAGTGGAGCACAGCATGGCGGAACAAAATGGTAACGAAAATGTAGTTGAAACGCAAGAGCAGACCACAGCAACAAGCGGTGTTATTATTAGTGCTGCACAGCTGCAGTCTCTTGATATTAGCGATCGGTTCACACGGACGAAAACGGCGACCGGTTGGCGTATTAAATTGGAAGCATCTGCGCGCGTCACTGTTAACTTTACAACGAGTATGCGGAAACTTGAAGTCACACTCATGCAGGGCGATTGCATTGAACGTGATGGAGATGACCTAATTCTGATACGGAATCAACCTGCGGACGCGTACCGGTCCCAAAGAGGCGTATCGTCATCACCGCTTGCGCGGTCGATTGAACGGGCATCGGGTTCTGAAACGCCTGAGAATTAGACGGTCTGGTTCACTTTTCATCAGGAAAAGATAGGGGGTGACTGCCCATTCTGGAACGTATCTATCGACTTCTCTCAAGTTTAAAGGGTGGAACCATGATCCCTACAGAGGTAGTGCTGAGTCCACAGAGTTATGCCCAAGTGGTATCGGAGCTGGCTGAGACCCTTGGTTACGAAGGCATCTCGCATTTGCAGCTTGCACATCACCTCGCCTTGACAGTTTCTATCCAACAAGAAAATACAGACCTTGTTGTCCTGAAAGAGTTGAGCCCTAACCCGTGCCCGATCTGTCACCGTCGCCTGACGTTCCTTCGGGAAACCATGGATCGTTTTGAAAGCGACGGTTCCCAGCAGATTCGTTGTTCTATGGGCCATCGCTATCCAGGTGAACTGAAGGTGTACTACCTGGACATTTTCCAAAACACCGTGGGCGGCGAAATGGAGAAGCCTGTGAAGGTGTGTCCAGAATGCCAAGGTGAAAACATCCAGTATTTGGCAGCCAATGTGATGTTTTGCCTGGATTGTGATTGGGATAGCGGGATGGAGCCGCGGTATCAGATACAGAGTGTCAGAGAATAGTAACGGAATTTAATTCAGAAATCTTGGGTGGCGCGCTTACAAGGATCGCAATATCGTGTTCTTATAAGCGCGCAACTTCGGAATAAGTTTAATGGAAGTGCCCAGCATGCGGATCCGCTGCTTCAGCAGCCATATCCGGTGGTTCTTCTATCTCCGTAATCAGGGTTTCTGTTGTTAAGAGCAGCCCTGCGATGCTCGATGCGTTCTGTAGCGCGGAACGGACAACCTTCGTCGGGTCAACAACGCCTTCGGCAAGCATGTCGCCATATTCAGTGGTAGCGGCGTTGAATCCGAAATTCCCTTCCGCCTCTTGTATTTTAGCAACGACCACGGAACCTTCCATCCCAGCATTCTCAGCAATCGCCCGGACCGGCGAAAGCAGACTGCGACGGATAATATCGCGTCCGGTCTCCTGGTCGCCGTCCAATTCTAAACTGTCGAGTGAAGCTGCAGCGCGGAGGAGTGCGATACCGCCGCCAGGGACAATCCCTTCTTCAATAGCGGCGCGTGTTGCAGCAAGCGCATCTTCAAATCGAGCCTTCTTCTCCTTCATCTCGACTTCTGTAGCGGCACCGACGTTGACAACAGCGACACCCCCTGCAAGCTTCGCGAGTCGCTCTTCCAACTTTTCGCGATCATACTCGGAAGTTGTGTCCTCTATTTGTTTGCGGATCTGCTCAACTCTTCCATCCACATTCTCTTTTGCACCGCTGCCGCCGACGATTGTCGTGTTATCCTTATCAACAACGACGCGGCGGGCAGTGCCGAGCATACCGATAACAACGTTTTCCAAGCGGATACCTGTCTCTTCGGAAATGACTTGGCCACCCGTCAGTGTTGCAATGTCTTCTAACATCTCTTTACGTCGATCCCCGAAGCCCGGTGCTTTTACTGCCGCAACCTGAAGAATTCCGCGGAGTTTATTGACGACCAAGGTCGAAAGTGCTTCGCCTTCTACATCCTCGGCGATAATGAACAGGGGGCGCGCAAGTTGCACCGCCTTCTCCATAATCGGTGCAAGGTCCATGACTGTGGTAATTTTTTCGGTATTAATGAGAACAAAGGGGTTCTCAAATTCGACGACCTGTGCTTGTTGGTCCGTTACGAAATTCGGCGATAAGAAACCGCGATCAAACTGCATCCCTTCAACGATGTCAACCTGAGTTTCTGAGGTTTTGCCTTCCTCAATCGTGATGGCACCATCATTTCCAACTTTGTTAATGGCTTCAGCCACAATCGTACCGATGTTGCTATCGTTCGCTGGGTCATTCGCAGCGATTGAGGCGACTTGTAGAATTTCTTCATGTGTATTCACCGCACGACTTTGTGTTGAGATTGCATCAACAACGGCACTCACAGCTTTATCTATACCGATTTTCAACTGCATCGGGTCGGCACCCGCGGTGACGTTTTTGAGACCTTCATGAAGAATTTCCTGACCTAACAGCGTAGCCGTGGTCGTTCCATCACCAGCGACATCGTTTGTTTTTGTTGCGATGGATTCCAGCAGTTGGGCCCCCATATTTTCGTACGGGTCCGGGAGTTCAATTTCTTTTGCGACGGTGACACCAT
>VXZK01000183.1 GCA_009845545.1 Candidatus Poribacteria bacterium | reverse complement strand
ATAAGGATAACATAAATATCAGAAAATGTCAAATTATTTTTTAACTTTACTATATCTATCGGTTTGTCAAAAACCGAACGCTTGCGGAAGACCTTTGTCAGGAAACATTCTTACGGTTGTGGCGCTGCGTCCCATCGTACCGCCCTATTGCCAAATTTAGAACATTCCTTTATCACATCGCCAAGAATGTCTGTTTGAAACAGTTGGCGAAAGAGCAGAGGGCCCCTCAGGTTGAATCATTGGATACGCCGTATGGAGACGATAATGAATACTCTCACCCAATTGCTGTTGCTATAGCGGATACACGTTATTCCCCGGAGGGACTGATCATCGTTAAAGAGACTTACGAGGCGATTCAGGCTGCAATCGCTAAGTTATCGAAGGAGCATCAAGTGGTGTTCCGCTTGACAGAAGTTCAGGGGTTGTCGTATCAGGAGGTCGCGACGATCCTCGAATGTCCGATTGGTACCGTTGCCTCGCGAAAAAACGCCGCGATTCAACAACTCCGGAAATTTTTAGCACCCTATAGAGCGAACTTATAATAGTGAAGTCTTTAGACTTCGGATAACAGCCGTTTTGCACTCTGGCGTACAACCCCGCGTCAGAGTGCTTTTTTGTGGATTTCCATGGCGAAATCTGATATGCTATTCCCAAAAGTTTATCTACTAACCCATAACGGGAGGTAGACAATGGCACGTTCCGAAATCAAAGCACTCACCTTTGATGTTTTCGGCACAGTTGTGGACTGGTACAGTTCGATTGTTGCCGAAGGCGAAAAATTTGGGGATACTCACGGTATTGATATTGATTGGGCACAGTTCGCTTTGAAATGGCGTGCCGGATATGGACCCGCAATGGACAAGGTTCGGCGTGGCGAATTACCCTGGCAGAACATTGACGCATTACATCGGCGCATTTTAGATGGCTTGCTTGATGCTTTTGAAATTATTGGATTAAGCGAAACGGAGAAAGATCATCTGAATCGCGTCTGGCATCGTCTCAAACCGTGGCCCGATGCTATCAGTGGATTAGAACGGCTGCGGAAGCGGTATATCGTCGCCACACTCTCTAACGGCAACGTCGCGTTGTTGACGAACATGGCAAAATTCGCCGGTCTGCCGTGGGATTGTATTCTGTCTGCCGAGTTAACACAGCATTACAAACCCGACCCTGAAGTTTATCAAACCGCTGCAGACTTGCTCGGTTTGTCCCCAAATGAAGTTATGATGGTCGCCGCGCATCCCGGTGATCTCCGCGCCGCGCAAGCCGTCGGTTTTCAAACGGCATTCGTACCGCGTCCTTTGGAGTACGGACCTGGCAGAGCTCAGGGCGTAAACGCCCATCCATCCGACCTTGTTGCCAGTGATTTTAACGAGTTGGCGGACCTATTAGGGATAGCATAGTACATAAGGAGGAACGAAAAATGGATTTACAAGAAGTTTCTGAAGTCGCGCGAGAAATACCCCCGCCTGAACACACGACGATGACGGTCGAGGAATTTCTTGCCCGCGATATAGAAGGATATGAATACGTTAAAGGAGAATTGGTACCGATGTCGTCTCCGTCATTAGGGCATGCTAAGATTAGCGCGAGAATTACACGTTATTTGCTAACATATGTAAGTGAAAGCCAGTTAGGTGATGTGTATGTAGAAGCAGGATTCAAAGTCGGGGAACGCGGGATGAAGCCGGATGTCGCGTTTATTTCCACAGCGCGCCTACCTGAAGATGAAAGTAAAGGGGCTCCAATTCCACCGGATTTTGCTGTCGAAGTCATCTCACCAACAGATGTTCAGTGGCGCGTCACTGAAAAGGTCCAAGCTTATCTGGAGGCAGGTACCCAAATGGTATGGGTTGTTGAATCTGTCATGAAAACAGTAACAGTATATCGTTCTGAAACAGACATTAAAGTGTTTACGGGTGCGGAGACACTTACAGGTGAGGATGTCGTGCCAGGGTTTTCCTGTCCGGTTGCGCAAATTTTTGAATAGGGACCTCACCTAAACACAAATTGGAGAATACATTATGGACAAAATCCGAATCGCATTTATCGGTTGTGGTGGTATGTCATCGCAATTGCAACAGTGCATACCGATGGTACCAGAATTTGAGTTTGTTGCCACCTGCGACCTTGTTGAAGAGAAGGCGGAATCGAATGCCCGAAGGTTCGGCGCACTCCGTCACTACACAGATTACAATGAGATGTTCAAAAATGAAGATCTCTATGCAGTCGCTGTCGTGGGCAGACCGGAGGACAAGCTGCATCGGGACATCGGTATTGCGTGCCTCCAACAAGGCTATCACATCTATACCGAAAAGCCGCCCGCGACCACCGCTGAAGGTGCGAAGATGCTCGTTGATGCCTCAATTGAGACCGGCAAAACGGGAATGGTCGGCACAATGTGGCGACATGCCCCCGCGCATCGGATTGCCAAGCAGTTGATGGACGAAGATGAGTTCGGTGAAACTTGCCAATACCATACCCGATACCTCGCACCGGGACCCCGTCTAAACGAGGCAGGATCACCCTTTGCATGGCCCTTCATGCTCGATCAGGTGATCCATCCGACGGATTGCATGCGTTTCTTTATGGGACAGGTCAGTGAAGTCTTCGCGACAGGTGCGGTTGATGCCGCATCGAGTACCGTCTCAATGTCCGTGAATTTGCGTTACGAGAACGGCGGTATCGGCACGATGACGCTCGGCACCGGTCCGGTTTTAGAAGCGATGGTTTTTGTCAAAGGCACCGGCAATCAGGCGATTCAGGTATTGGAAACACGCAAGTTACGCCGTTACCGTAATCCGACATGGCTCGGCTTCGGTGGTGGTTATGCAGATACACCCACTGAAGAATGGGACCTCAACACCGCATATCACGGCATCGGCAGACCCGGCTATCTCGAAGAGATGCAGCATTGGGCAAGATCGCTACAAGCAGGAACACAGCCACACGCCAGTCTTGAAGATTCCTACCAGAACATGCGCGTCTTAGAAGCGATTAGCCGTAGCATCGAAACTGGGAAGGTTGTTCAAATTCCAGCCTAACCAACAACCCAAATCCGGTAGGTGCGGTTTGCAACCGTACTGTTATGTCAAGTCATAAATGATTGATACATCGGGCGGGGAAACCCCGCCCCTACGAAAGATTCCATCCATCATCTGAATGTGGACAGAACAGTACCGGGGTTAAGGAACACTATTATGGATTGGTCACCGCGTGTAAAACCCATCAAAATCCGTCGGCTTTACCGATATGCCCGACTCGGCATCTACGATGATTTGTTACTACACGATGTCGGTTGGGAGCTTTATGCGCGCTGTACGGACATCGCTACAGTCGCTGATGTTTACCGCGAAGGACATGTGCCGTGTCCAGAGTGTAGCACGAAGATAGCGCGTCGGATTGATCCACTCTTTAGTACCGGCGAAGGTGGGACGCATGAGAACTGGTTTCACTGCCCGCATTGCGCCAAGCGACTCCTCTGGCGTGACTGCCGACAAGCACTTCGAGACATCCCGCGATGTTTCGATTGTCGCGCCGTTCTACACAAAGAAATTGTGTTGCGATGTGCCTGTGGTAAAACTTGGTCGCAGGAAGCCTACAATCAATCGGTGAGAACCCGTGTCCTCTTACCGTGTCCGCACTGCCTTAACCTTGTCCGCAGACCAGATCCACCCGCAAGGGAACGCACTGTCAGCATGCGGAAATCCAGCCCTACGTTGCAATGTCCGAAGTGTCAAGCGGTTGCGCTTCATCAGCACGGCAATATCGAATGTACAGTCTGCGGCTACAAGCGTCGATGGCGGGATTACCGCAAGAGCCTAAAAAAGAAAGACGAAAAACTTGAATGTTCGAGTTGTGGGTATACTTTCAGATGGCAGGCGTGGCGTAAAAGTGCGCGTCCACTGAGGACGGGAAACCCAAGACCCGCGCGTGAATTCGTCAAAAAATGGCTCACGTGTCGCACACCGCAACAACGTATGATACAGATTGACAGGCTACTTCAAACCTTGCACGGTAGAGGTCCCTTGGCACCACTATTTATTGATAGTGGTGAACATAACATCCGCCAGATGCTTGACGATCTGGCATCATAGAGGAGAAACGAATCATGAAAATTCTGTTTTTTATCATCCTTGTTATAGGGCTGGTAATGCCCGGTACACTTTGGGCGAAAAATATGGCACTGGAGTTAGATGGCGAAACGGCGATTGAAGTTCCGAACAGTGACAGTTTAAACCCCAAAAATGCGATAACGATAGAGGCGTGGATGAACATGAGCAAACCTGCTGGCGAGTGTCTCGCCAAGGACTGGGGCGGCAAAAGGGATTACATCTTCCCAGAGATTGTCCAAAATGGAAAGGGGTTGCGATTTGTCCTCTGGCCCGGCACAAAAATCCTCGATGTCCCTGGATTGGAACCGAATGAATGGCAGCATGTCGCTGGGGTCTGGGACGGTAAAGAGATGCGAGTATATATTGATGGTGAAGAGAAGGGTGCCGCGCCCTTTGACGCAAAGGAATTAATGGCAACTGATGCTTCCTTGTATATCGGTGTCGGTGATAGTAAATCTTGGTTCTGTAAAGGGGCGTTAGGGGGTTTCTTAGTTGTATCAGTTTTCGGATGAGATTCTTTCGTTCTATAGACAGACGCAAGAGTCGAAAAGACTTGCGACCAATGCCAAAGGTCAGTTGGAATTTGTACGTACCCAAGAGATTATCAGCCGCTATTTACCTGAAACGCCAGCGATAATTTTGGACATCGGCGGCGGTTCGGGACCCTATGCCTGTTGGTTAGCGAAGGCAGGCTATGAGGTTCACCTCGTAGACCCTGTGGATTTACATATTGAGCAGGCGAAAGAAGCCTCAGATCAAAAGCCAGAATATCCCATTGCCAGCGTATCGCTTGGTGACGCGCGGGAACTGCGTTTTTCGTCGGCATCAGCGGATGCTGTTCTGTTATTGGGGCCGCTTTATCATCTGGTTGATAAAACTGAACGGCTGCTTGTACTCAGCGAGGCACATCGTGTCTTACGGAACGGTGGAGTTATGATTGCCGCCGGTATCTCCCGCTTTGCGTCTATGTTAGACAGTTTTTTTGAGGATCGATTCAGGACCCCTGTTCACATGGACATCGTCCAAAACGATCTTGAAACGGGTTACCATCGTAACCCGACTGAGGACCTTAATTACTTTACAGATGCACACCTTCACCGGCCAGAAGAACTTGGTTCTGAAGTGGTCGAAGCCGGTTTTCAGCACCAAGCGACACTTGCTGTTCAAGGACCAGCATGGATTTTTGAGTCGTTTAGAAATTATTGGATAGATCCCGACCCTCTCGATTTTATTAGGAGTATATTCCATGATAACAGATGAACAACTCAAAGTAGAAGGCTTAAAGGCTCTTACGGAAGCTTTGGGGGATGTCCAGGCTGAAAAGTTCATTGCATTGGTTATGCGTTCTCGGTTTGATTACACCAAATGGCAGAGGAAACTGTGGGTTGAAAAGAGCGTGGAGGAGATCAGTGATGCAGCAATGAAACTCAGAAAATCAAAAGATGGAGATGGTTGATAATGCCTGAAGGTCAGGTGGTTCGCAAGACGCAAACCCTCGCTACGGTTGAATCATTGCAGGCAGATTTTGAGGCACTCGGGGTCAAGGAGGGAATAATCTTACTCGTTCATTCGTCTTTGAGCGCGATGGGATGGATCTGCGGTGGTGCTGTCGCGGTCATCATTGCCCTTCAGGAGGTCTTAGGCGAAACTGGGACGCTTGTGATGCCCACCCATTCAACCGATCTCAGTGATCCGAGCCAATGGGAAAATCCCTCTGTCCCCGAATCGTGGTGGCAAACCATACGCGAAACGATGCCAGCTTACGATCCCGATTTAACCCCTACCCGCTCAATGGGCAAAATTGCTGAAACCTTCCGAAAACAAAGCGGAGTTCTCCGCAGCGCGCATCCACAGAGTTCGTTTTGTGCACGCGGTCCTCAAGCATCCTCCATCATCAATAATCACTCCTTGGCTTATGGCTTTGGTGAACACTCACCGCTTGCCAGAATCTATGATTTACAAGGTTATGTTCTGCTTCTCGGTGTCGATCATTCGAGTAATACATCCATACATCTCGCAGAATACCGAGCAGACTTTCCGACCAAACGCGTTGTACAAGAGGGTGCCCCAATCTCACAGGCGGGTTCAACGGCATGGACTACCTTTGAAGATATTGATGCAGACGATTCAGATTTTGATCGCCTCGGCGAGGACTTTTTGCGTTCTGATGCGGGCACGGTAGTTCAACAAGGCAAAGTCGGCATTGCAAATTGTCAACTCATGCCACAACGTGCCATCGTAGATTTCGCCGTTAATTGGCTTCAGAAAAATAGAGGCAAATAAATTGGAAAGCTTAAGTTTAACAGACTGCTAATCGCCCATAGCCGTTTTAAAAATTGAATTTCTCATTTCGTGTGTGTTATACTATAAATATCCAAAGCTGCCACCTAACAAGAAAGGAAAACAAAGAACCGGTCTATGGAAAAAAAACGGGGATCCTTATTTACCGTCCGAGACGCAGAAAGTGCAATCATTACTTATACGGTGGTAGGACTTCTCTACATCATCGGGATATGTCTCTACGAACTTGTCGCCGGATGGAACGGCATCCTACAGATGTTAAGAAAGTTAGACGCAACGTCCCCGGTGTTTAATCGGACCGCAATTGCGTTTATTATCTTCAAAGAAGGAGCGGATATCATGTTAAGACGTTTTAACGAATGGCGTGCTGAACATGCACAAAGCCTTGAAAAAGCCAAAGAACAAGGTATTGAACAAGGTATTGAACAAGGTATTGAACAAGGTGTTGAGCAGGGGCGTGCAGAGATATATGAAGCTATCGCCGCCTGGAATAAACGCCGACTCGCAGCCGAGGCGAAAGGTATCCCTTTCAATGAACCGCCTCCGTCACAGAACGGACACCAGCACGAATAGATCCAAGGAGAAGTCAGATGGAAGCTTTAAAAGAACTTCGCGTATCCAACGATGCGATGAATGATCCGGAAGAATTGCGTCACCGGATCTCGGAAGAAGGGTATCTCTTCTTCAAGAAGCTGCAGGATCCTGACAAACTCTGGGCATTGCGGCGAGAGATGCTAACGACGATGCAGGAAGGCGGTTGGCTTATCGCGGGCACCGACCCGATGGACGGCATCGCCGATATTTCCACGCAGTGTACCGAGGGCGATTCCGAATACACGGATGTATACCACGAAGTGTATAAATTGCAAGTGTTCCACCGTTCCGGACACTGGTCCGAAGTTGTCGATATGGTGGAGAAAATTATCGGTAGAGAGGTACTGCCACATCCACAGAAGATTGCGCGCCTCTGGTTCCCTAAATACACCGCACATACAACGCCGATACACCAAGACTTCGTTCATTTTCAAGGGAATTTCCAGACCTATACCTGTTGGGCACCCGTCGGAGATTGCCCGATAGAATTAGGCGGCTTAGCAGTCCTACCCGGCTCACATAAAGTCAACGCGGTCATGGAACACCACTTTTCGCTCGGTGCAGGCAGCCTCTGCGTTAGGGAGGACGAGTTGTCCGGTGAATGGCATTCCACAAACTATGAAGTTGGCGATACGCTCATCTTCCCCGCTTTGACCATCCATAAGGCACTACCGAATTTGACCGAAGACCGGCTCCGCGTGTCACTTGACAACCGCTATCAGGCTGTTGATGACCCGATCGCTGAGCACATGCTGGAACCGCACCTGAACATCTTCAACTCGCTCCAGTGGGAAGATGTCTACCGCAATTGGGAGTCTGATGAACTGAAGTATTATTGGAAGGATCACGACCTGACGGTTCTGCCGAGAGATTTCAGTTACGGGAACAAAGGATTTGAGGAAGCGTTGGAATTGGCAAGAGACGGAGACGAACGCGCCATCATACACTTAAACCGTGCCATCAAGCGTGACGCAACAACCGAATTGGCACAGCGAGCCGCAGCGGTTCTGCAGAAAATAAACGCCGGAGCGACACAGTAATGAGTTTTCACTACGAAGACATCGTTCCGTGGGGTCGATCGTTTGATGAATACCTCGATATGTTCGACCTCTCCGAAAACGACTTGGCGCGCGACATTGTTGATGTCGGCGGCGGTCCCGCGTCGTTCAATGCCGGAATGCATCAGCGCAGTCCGCCGATAATCTCCGTGGATCCGATTTACTTATACAACAGAAATTGGCGGGGTTACAAACCCCGCCAGCAAATATAGAAATTTTGTGTAAGTCTGGAATAGAAACGGACGATCATTTACCGTTTCTGGACTTGGAAACTCGCATCTAACGCCTTCGCAACCCGGACTTGTGATTCTTCGAGGTGTGCAAGGCTATAGTCATCAAGTCTCCCTTGGGCATTTTGAAGCACACGTTGTATCCGAGTGTTGATCTGTCCGAGATGGCGGCGTGCGAGTGACCTCGCGTCTTCAGGCGTTCCACTATCCGCGTCTAACACCAGTTTGATGAGATGCTTCAGGTGTTCACGTTGCAGGGCGCGGCGGAAACTGGAGATAAACGCATCCGTGTTTGACCACTGCTTTTCTCCGACATTCCGATCCAATTCTGTCCAAACCGCATCCGTAATGCCTGAGAAGAGCTCTGGCAGTGTGAACGCGTCCTCACCCTTTGGAAATTTCAGTTCTGTGTCCTGAACGCGCGCGAGGACGTTCGGATAGAGCAGTCGTCCCAAAATACGGGTCTGATTATTCAGAATGGCATTATGCACCGGATAATCCAAACGCGTAGAACTTCCACTACTGGACCCCCAGTCACTCCAACGTGTGACGGCGAGACTGTTGAGTAGGTCAGCTGGGAAATCGAAGGCATTGTCCGAGAGAGCATGCTCTTTGAGGAACTCGAGGGCTTCGCGCTGTTTCGCCGCTGGGACAGGCACAAACGGTAAACGGCCATTCTCATCACCACGATGATCGCGGTGGTGGTATTGCCCGCCGATATAACGGCTTGCAAGGTACATTGAAAAACCGTATTCGCCGAGCAGTGACCCGAAGGCGCGCCTGACACGCTGATACCCCATGCCTTCTTTGGTAACCTTATCTGCAATCTTGTCCCAGAGTTCAACGACAATCTCGCGCCGTTGTTTCGCAAAATCGAGCGGATCCGAACCGAGATCCCACCGGTTGACCAGCGGATCCAAATCCCTGTATTGATATGAGGACGCATCGCCATCTGTCCCGTAGGTTAGTCCGGGTGTCGCGACACGGGAAGCGATTTCGCCTAACTCCTTTAATTCACCTTCAGAATTGCCAGCATTGATTGGTTTGTAGGCATACTCGACGACCCAATAATCCCAGGGACCAATGGTCGTCGTATAGTAATCGCCCTGTTTTTTGCCTTCAGGTGCGATGTTTACAGCATCGTATTCCATCACGGAGCCGAGAAGTGCTTCATCGCTTTTCTGATTCAGGTCATCAAGCGCATGGATCGTACTCGCTTTAAAGTTATGACGTAATCCCAACGTGTGACCAACTTCGTGCATCGTCAGCGATTTAAGTGCCTGACCGATAAACTCTTCCGGTAACTCACCGTCCTCGCCGACCACACCCCGCGCCTGTAGCACGCTCGCCATGAATCCCATCTGGCGTGCCAATCCGTCTGCCATCTGACAATGGAACCGTGAAGAGTGATCTATCGGGTGGTCGCGTTCATGGTCAAGTTCATCGAAGTACGTCGTATACTCCCGCTGCCACGATCTGATGAACCCGTCACTGATAAGGATATCAGCGTCCAATATCTGACCTGTCAATGGGTTCACGCGGGACGGACCAATAGCAAAGCCTGCATCAACGACCCAGCGGATCGTGTTATAGCGGGCGTCTTCCGGGTCCCAATCCTCATAATCTTGCTGAATCCGTGCTTCAATCGCGTCGACAAAACCTGCCTTTTCAAACGCCTTGTTCCATTCGAGAATCCCTTGGCGAATGTAAGGACGGAAACGATGTGGCACTGTTTTCTCGATATAGAAGATAATCGGATCCATCGGGGGCGATAGTTTTGCCTTTTTATCTGCTTTTTCCAAATGCCACCGGTTGACGTAACGGATATAAGGGGCATCACTGGTTTGGAGTGAATAATCTTTGACCACGGTCATAAAATGTCCGAGTCGATCGTCAGCGAGCCGCGGGCGATAGCTGTTCGATGGAAGTTCGGCGAGGCTATAGTGCAGTGTTAGTTGGATACCCCGACTGTCCGGGACGGTTGTCATAGAACCACTCGCAGCATAAACTGCTTGAACCCGCAGCTCAACGTTCTTTGGGAAACCCTTGATTGTTCCCCAAGTGCTACGCGTTTTATCGAATCGGGCACCGCCGCCGATCCTACCTGCCATGGGCGGTAGATCAGACATAAAAATAGGCGAAATATTCACCAATAGACTCCGGCGTTGCGGATGTATGCTTTCGATTTTAAGGGAAAATAGCACAGAATCGCTATAACTGTAGTCCACCGCTTGTGCGGTCGGTGTCCCTTTATCAGCACGGAAACGCACATTTTTTCGCACGAGATGCACACGGTCACCAACGCGCCGCCAGACGAGCAACCACTCATCCATGGTCATCCCGGAGATGAGGTATCCTCTTCCCAAACCGCGTGAAAGGCTAATCATGCATAGAAAAGGCTTGTCCAATTGTGAAGGTTGGATTTCGCAATAGAGGTTCTCTTTCTTCTCATATAGTTTGAAAAAGCCTTGATAACTTTTACTGTCTTCAGTAACTTTGGAAAAATCTTCAAACTCTTTTTTCTTTGTTGCGGCGGCTGCTTGTGTCGTGGATTTTGCTGCTTCCTGTGCAGACACTGCAAAGCAATAACCGCCTATTAAGATTAAACAGATCCAAAAAGTCAATAGGTGTCGCATTATCTTTTCTCCTTATTTCATTGAGTCGTCTTTTTCGGTTTGGAGGTGTTCATCTGTTGGAGCAGAAATGATTTTTTGCTGCATAGTTCTACCTCCTAAAGAGTTATTAAATTGCCTTGACTTTAGCCATTAAGGATAACACACAAGTTGTGAAATGTCAACTTTGAATCTTTACCGGTAATGAATTCGCCGGCTGCCGTCGAATGAAATCCGTGGCCAATCGCGTTCCCAGTTTTCGGAGTCGTATGGAATGTAGTGGCATGCCAACGCGTGTCTGCGCGCCCCCGGTTTCAAAACCCGCGCGCCCCCATGAATCAATTTTCCGCTGAACAGAACCACATCTCCAGGATTCACCAATACTTGGACCGCGTCCGCACCGTTTTCTCGGAAAACCTGTTTGACTGCGGGGAAATAACGGTTATGCTGTTGCAGTTCATACGTCTCTCCCGGTTGCAATGTCATAGGCACATCGCTTTTTGTAATCAATCTGCCTCTGTGTGAACCGGGCTGGACTATCAGCGGTCCGTTGTTTTCATCGACACGAACCATCGCAATCCATGCCGACATACAATCCGGTAGATAGTACTGGTCTTGATGTAGTGGATGCTCGGATCCTTCATAAAAGTGCATCGTTTGAATACCTTCGGGTTCCCCACCAAAACAGGCCGCGAGTGGTTTATGTAAGCGGGCATCGATAAGTAAATCTAATACGTGTTGGTCGTAGAGATGTTGATTAAAGGTCCTTGCTCCGTATTTATCCTGCTGAAAGAACCCGTCAAGCTGCTTGCGTCCGGCGTGGAGGTCTTCAAGGTGTTCAACGAAGCGTTCACATTCTTTACCCGCGAAGACACTTTTGAGGACAAGATATCCGTTTGCCTCGTAGAACATTTTTTCTGCAGGTGTTAAGCCTGTTTCTTCAGGTGCCATCTTTCCTCCTTAAGAAGTTGCGGACATTTTTTATGTATCTCTCTTCATTTTACCACAATTATTTGGTGAAAATGTAGTTAAATTTCTAAATGTACTTGATAGTTTTTCTTGAAGTTGTTAGTGTTATAGTAAAGCCCATAATTATTTAGACGCGCGGTTGACCGTAGGGGCTGGG
>VXZK01000164.1 GCA_009845545.1 Candidatus Poribacteria bacterium | reverse complement strand
TGCCTTTATTATATCAAAATAGGCGTTCTGAACC
Source organism: Candidatus Poribacteria bacterium (assembly GCA_009845545.1). Classification (GTDB taxonomy): domain Bacteria; phylum Poribacteria; class WGA-4E; order WGA-4E; family WGA-3G; genus WGA-3G. The sequence goes on along the minus strand of VXZK01000164.1, from coordinate 12,035 downwards.
AATTTTGCGTAAGTCCTAAATTACTGTGTTCTGTATCCGGTGTAGCATAGACTGTGAGTCTGTGTGCTGTATCCCTACAATCGGTGAAAATATTGGAGAAAAGACATGCTCAAAAAAATCTACGTACCCGTTGACAACTCCGACTACTCGGATGCAAGCATCGCTCTTGCAGTCGAATTCGCGAAGAAATTCGGTTCGCAGTTAGTGGGTTCGCACGTTTACGCCGCAAAGATGCACGATGTCCGCTTCAAGCAGATGGAATACACCCTGCCCGAAGAGTATCAAGACGAGGTCGAGCTTGAAAAACAACGCCGCATCCACGATACGCTCATTACAATGGGGCTGCAGCTCATCTCCGATTCCTATCTTGAGGTGATGAAACAGAAGTGCACCGAATTTGACATCCCATTTGAACCCAAAATGCCGGAAGGCAAACACTTTATAAAACTCGTTGAAGATATTCAGGAAAGCGACTACGACCTCGTGATTATGGGCGCACTCGGCATGGGTGCAGTCAAGGATAGCCTTATCGGCGGTGTCACTGAACGCGTTGTTCGCCGTATTAATACCGATACGCTCGTCGTCCGGGACCTTGAACCTATTGAAGCACATGACGGAAATATCCTCGTCGGGATTGATGGGAGTCCGGAATCTTTCTCAGGTTTGAAAACCGCCATACAACTCGGACGTAAGTTCAACAAACAGGTTGAAGCCGTTGGGGTCTACGATCCGTACCTGCACTATATCGTCTTCAATTCCGTCGTGAATGTGCTAACAGAACGCGCCGCAAGAACTTTCAGGTTTAAAGAACAAGAACAACTCCACGAAGAGGTGATTGATACCGGACTCGCGAAAATCTATCAATCGCACCTTGAAGTCGCACGCGCTATCGCAAAAGATGAACACGACTACGCCCTAAAAATTACGCTGCTTGATGGAAAAGCATACGAAAAAATTCTACAATACACCCGGAAAACGAACCCGTGGCTCCTCGTTTTAGGTAGAATCGGTGTCCACAGTGAACAAGAGATAGACATCGGAAGCACTGCCGAGAATCTTTTACGTCTCGCGCCTTGCAATGTTCTCTTATCGAGCCAACGCTATTTTCCACAGATAGATGTGAAAGCCGAAGAGATCCTCGTCTGGACACAAGAGGCGTTGGATAGAATGGAGAAGGCACCCCCCTTGGTGCGTGGCATCGCTAAGACAGCCGTACATCGGTTTGCCATTGAACGCGGTCATTCTGTTATTACCGAGAGCGTCATTGATATGGCAATGGAAGCAATTATGCCGCAGCGTGCCTCTGAAAAACTGACGCGCGTCGCAAAAGAGATCGCCGAACAGAAAGTCTTGGAGTCAGATGCCGTCCAGACATATATCTGTGGCGAGTGTGGCTACGCCGCACACAACCAGCAACCCGTCCAGTGTCCTGTCTGTAGTTCACCACCGGAACGTTTTCAAATGGTGGACAAAACTGCTCTGGAGAACGTTGCCGTAGACGAAGGCGGTGCTGCCGAGGAAGAAACCTTTGATGGCGTACGACTCCAATGGTCAGAACAGGCGAAAAAAGCACTGCGTGGCGTACCGCGCGGCTATATGCGGCGCAATGTCAAAGCACGGATCGAAAAGTCCGCACGCGCCCAAAAAATTGGCACTATCACAAACGCCTTCGCAACCGAGATTATCAACGACAGCATGGGGGAAGCAGCAGCCGTCCGTGAGGATGCTCCTGAACTCAGAACCTTGCAAGCACAGACTTCCGACTCTCAGCGTGCTGAAGTCGTTCCGGGTTTTGAAAGTCCAGTGAAATGGACGGCAGAGGCAATCGAACGGTTGAATTTAGTACCTGCTGGTTTTATGCGAAATATAACGCAGACCCGAATAGAACAGCGAGCGCACGAGAGCGACATTGAAGAGGTTACACTTGATTTCGCCGCGCGCGTCATTGAGGACGGCAGAAGCCTCGCCAATGAAGTACTCGGACAGTATTATCAACAGCCAGATCAGGAATAGATGTCATGTTTCAGCGTATCAGAGATACCCTCAAGAGAGAAGAACGACTTATCGCTAAAGCGAAAGATGAGGTCTACAAAGAGATCAAAGATTAGGATCAACGTAGAAAGCAAGCCGAGGCGCGAGGCGAGCCATTCACGAAGCCGCCCCCGGCACCGCGAAGAAATCCATTCCAAGAAAGATACGGCAAAGAATGGCGTAGGCGACGCGGAGGACTTAAGAAATGAGAATAGAAAGAAAAGACGCAATGCCTTTATCTGAATTTCTGTTTTCCTTCAAAGGGCGAATTAATCGTTTACAATATTTATGCTATCTCCTGATGTGTTTGCTCGTCTTTGGTTTTATTTTTCTCATGACGGCAGTTGTAGATTATATCGGCTTGTTTGTAGAGGTTTGGATCGTTCTGGTTCTTTCCTTTCTCCTTGTCTGGTTTTGTGTCAGTTGCATTGTTTCGACAAAACGCTTGCAAGATATTAATATATCAGGCTGGTGTTTATTGTTGGGCATGATTCCCATTATTGGGTGGATAGTCCTTTTGGTGATTCTTTGTTGTCTGCCCGGCACGCCAAGCAGTAATACTTATGGTGAGCGTTACTATTAAGTTTTCGGAGGGTTTTCGTTTAGGTAATGATATGATACTGCCGTGTAGTTGCGTACTCAGGCCAATCGTACGGGTTGGGTAACCCAACCCCTACGCGTGTCTCAAAAATTGGGTGAAGCATTATACTATTTCTAAATAAACGCCTCTCATTAACAAAAAACCCGGCTCGTAGTAGCGCAATTTATTGCGCTTTTATAGGCGAATACTTCGTAGCGTTCCAAAACCTCCATAATGCGACTTTATTTTTTAGATTTGGTATTATTGACCTGAAAACTCTCTTTTTTTTAGGAGATTTGCATGGAATCCCAAGATTCTCGCAGTGAGGCAGTTGACTTTACGACGGATATTTTCAATGAACCACGTCAGATTACAGTTTCAGATACCTATAATCCTAACGTGGATGTTGTTCTCTTTGATGGGGATTGTAGCGATCTGCTAAAGGATATTCCATCAAATTCGGTGGATTTAGTCATCACATCACCACCATACAACATTGGAAAAAAATACGAGAAAAAGACATCCTTAGCGTCATATCTAAAGGATATGGAGCCTGTAATTGCGGAGTTAGTTCGGGTGATAGCTGGTACTGGCAGCCTCTGTTGGCAAGTCGGAAATTACGTTCAGAAAGGCGAGGTATTTCCCCTTGATATTTACTTCTATGAGATTTTCAAACGCTTTGACTTAAAATTGCGGAATCGGATTATCTGGCGGTTTAATCACGGGTTGCACTGCACAAAGCGGTTCTCAGGTCGATATGAAACTATTTTGTGGTTTACGAAGGGTGATGAATATGTTTTCAATCTCGACCCTGTGCGAGTTCCTGCAAAATACCCGGGCAAACGACATTTCAAAGGCCCGAAGAAAGGTCAGCTTTCAGGAAATCCACTGGGCAAAAACCCTTCTGATATTTGGGATGTCGTCAAACAGGACTGGGAAAATGAAGTTTGGGATATTCCGAATGTGAAAGCGAACCACCCAGAGAAAACCGAGCATCCGTGTCAGTTCCCTGTTGAATTAATCCAGCGATGTGTCTTAGCACTCACAGATCCCGAAGGGATTGTTTTAGACCCTTATGGGGGTGTTGGATCAACGATCATCGGTGCCTTACAGCATAATCGAAAAGCGATTGCTGCTGAACAAGATTCTACTTATGTGGCTATTACCCGTGAGAGAATACAGAGATTCGCACAGGGCACATTGCCGCTCCGCCCCTTAGGAAAACCCATTCACAAGCCAACAGGAAAAGAACGTGTTGCGCAGCTGCCTTTAGAATGGAAATAAATGGCGGAGATAGGACAATCATGATTATTGCTGCTGAGTACTCATTCAATGATGGGGATTCCATTCAACAGACACACCCTTACTTGTTACAAGAGATTGAGGATATTATTGTTTCTGTTGATGCCGCACATCACAAAATTAAAGAGAGCAAAGAGATCACAATGCCGGGCAAAATGTTGTATAGTCCTGCTAACCTTAATCGCGCTTTCGCTCAAAGTTTTGGATCCAAAGGGTGGCAGAAAAAACGTATAACATGCCACTATTCGACAGACTACTATCGCCCTGGATATTCACCGAAACAAATGCGTCCTGCATACCGAGAAATAGACTTTCTAAAAGAACGTCTTGGAATAGAGGTGCAGTTTGGAAAGTATGCATTTATGGTCTACAACGTGTGTGCCAAAATGACTATTTTTCGCAATTTAGGCTATATTGACGCAGGAATTGAGATTGTCCCTGTGAAATCTTTTGCTGATGATATGTCTACCGGTGTTTCATATTTTGAGCAATTTGTGTGGGATTTAGAGCAGCGAGGCATTGCTGATATTGATATCCCGGTCCTGATTCTTGGTATTGACGTATAGGTACGACTATTTTTTAGGATAGTAAATAATGAGCGATATTCCAACAGTCACATTTCAAATCCTCGGTCCCAATGAAGGCGTTGCAGAGGGTTCACACAAAGGTTTATGGTTTAAGGTACATTCAGATCCCCCACCGGCGCGTAATCTTCTCGTCGGCGTGAAGGTTTGCGCATCTAATGGGGAGGTTCAGCAATCCGGCACTGTCATGATCCTGAAACATGAAAGCCATTCTGCAGATTTTTTTTACAAGACAGTGGAAGGTAAACTGGATGTCCGGCTGGAAATTGAGCCGTTTGATTCTCTCGCTAAATTAGAGTTCCCTGTTTTCACAAACGAAGGGTATATTATAGAAGATGCGTGTGAATTTCTGGAATATAGCGTTGGCGACTTGTCGAAAATAGTGCCTTACCAGTGGAAGGGACCTGATCGCGGCTTATGGACAGACGAGAAACGTTAAAATCTGCCACAGGCGCAGAATCGTAACAAGGTTCACTGAAAAGCGGAGGTTCATTATGAAAAAGAAAGTTTTGAGATGCACGATAATGTTCTTACTTGTAGCGTTTATCCTAACCGCTAACGGTTTTGCCGACAATTGGCAACAGTGGCGCGGGATGCACAACGACGGGATCAGCAATGAAACCGCGGCACCTATCCAGTGGAGTCAAACCGAAAATATTAAGTGGCGTTTACCGCTCCCCGGTGAAGCCGCCTCTACCCCTGTTGTTTGGGAAGACAAGATTTTCCTCACCTCGGCTGAAGGCGACGCACTCGTCTTGATGTGTATTACCACCGACGGTGAAGAACTCTGGAAACGCACTCTGGCACATGGCAACCGAGATGTCCGTGGCGGCGAAGGTAATTCTGCCGCACCCTCGCCTGTAACCGATGGCGAACATGTCTGGGCGTTCCTCGGAACCGGGGACCTCGCTTGCTATGATTTTGCTGGGAATCAGGTCTGGCACACCAATCTCGCTGACCGTTACGGCGAATTTGACCTCTACTTCGTCATGTCGACGACCCCACTCCTTGACAAGGATCGACTTTACTTCCAACTCATCCACAGCAACGCATGGGTCGTTCTTGCGCTTGACAAAATGACCGGTGAGGAGATCTGGAAGCATGATAGGGATAGTGATGCCACCGCTGAATGCGAACAGGCGTATACTTCTCCAATTCTCTACCGTGATGTAGCGCGTGAATATCTCGTTGTACACGGTGCGGACTATGTTACCGCACACAGCCTTGAAGATGGCAGCGAAATCTGGCGATGTGGCGGTTTGAACCCAATATCAAGTTATAACTACTCCCTCAGATTTGTAGCGTCTCCTGTGGCAACGGAAGGACTTATTGTCGTGCCCTCGGCGAAAAACGGACCCGTTTTAGGCATCAATCCAGCCGCAACTCAGGGCGATATAACTGACAGCGAGTGGCAAATTTGGAAACGCCAGCAAGGCACTCCGGATGTCCCGTCGCCACTTATTCACGACGGTTTAGTTTATCTTTGCCGAGAAAACGGAGACCTGATATGTTTTGATGCCAAAACTGGAGAGCAGTTCTATCGAGAACGAACGCATCGACACCGACATCGTGCCTCACCTGTTTATGCGAACGGACACATCTATCTAACATCTCGTGACGGCATTGTCAATGTTGTAAAAACAGGACGTGAATTTAAAATCGTCGCCAGCAATTCCATGGATGAAGTCATCGCCGCATCTCCCGTTATCTCAAACGGCACACTCTATCTCCGGAGTTATCAGGCACTCTACGCCATTGGTGGAGAGAAATGAAAACTTACACCGATTTGCCCAGCGATGCCGGCTCCAACATTATCGGACAAGTCACAGCGCAAGCAAACCGACTCCAACAGCGACTCACTTCAGTAAAATACACCGTAGCCGTTATGAGCGGAAAAGGCGGTGTTGGAAAGAGTTCGCTCACCGCGAATCTTGCTGCCGCGCTCACGCTAAAAGGCAATACTGTCGGAGTTGTTGATGCTGACATCAATGGACCGACGCTTGCGAAGATGATGGGGGTCCGCAACGCTACATTGGAATACACACCTACAGGAGTTAAACCTGCGATTACCGCACTCGGGACCAAACTGATCTCCATGGACCTACTTTTGGCTGAAGACGATGCACCCGTGCTTTGGAATGCGCATTCTCAGAAGGACGCATTCACATGGCGTGCCACGATGGAAGTAGGCGCGCTCCGAGAGTTCATCGCCGATACCGAGTGGGGCAACTTGGATTACCTCCTGTTGGATCTGCCGCCCGGGACCGATCGACTGCCAAACGTAGCAGAACTTATTCCGAATCTCGGTGGGATCGTCGTTGTGACAATCCCTTCTGAAGTCTCACAATTGATCGTCAAAAAATCGGTGACCATGGCGAAAGATATTCTCAAAGTCCCGATTATTGGTGTCGTTGAGAATATGGCTTTTTATGTATGTCAACACTGTGGCGAGGAAGAACCACTCTTTTCCGCAGACGAAACGCCTGATAAAGCATTCCAGCAGACCGTTCTCGGCAGCATCCCCTTTGACCCGCGACTCGCGCATGCCAACGACAACGGGACCCCTTATATTGACAAATACCCAGATACTCCCGTAAGTCGAGCATTCATACAAGTCGTTGAAAAAATCCAAGACTTTTTTAAAAGTCAAACAACGGAACGTAGTCCGTAATGAAATGGAGGACGGATTTAAGAAAAGCCCGTGAAATATGAATTTTACGTTGTTTAACCGCAAGGAAAGTTAAAATTACGTTGTTTAACCGCAAGGAAAGTTAAAATTATGAAATTTTTATGTACAGACTGTGACACAGCGATGAAGTTTAAAGACGTGACCCGACCTGAGCAAGGCTCTGTGACAGCACTCTTTGAATGTCCTGACTGCTTTACAGAGATCGCCATGTACCTCAATCCGTCAGAGACCCAGATGCTGAAATCCTTGGACCTTAAACTCGGTGGCACTAACGAAGCAGCACAACCGATGCAGCTGGTCCGCTCCCAATTAGAGACGGCAAAGGGCGAATCAATGCCTAACATGTTTTCGTCAGAAACCGGTTCAGGCGAGACTGCTGAAGGCGGTAAATGCCCCTTTACTGGCGTTATCTCGGATGCATTTCAGGAAGACGCAACGCCTACCGAACCGATCGGGCCCACTTGGACAGCGGAGGCACTCGAACGCTTAGAGCGGATCCCCGCTTTCGTGCGCCCTATGGCGAAGATGGGGATTGAAAGTTTCGCCAAAGACAACGGCCACGACGAAATTACAGGCGAAGTCATGGATGCCGCACGCGGCAACTTCCCCGCACAGTTCTGAGATATTCAACTGCTTTGAAGGATCGGCAAAATCCACAAAATATACTCCAATCTATGGTTCAATGCCTTTATCCGACTGATGCCAGTCAAACTGAAGGTGAGCAGCGCAACAACCCGATAATAAGAGCGTATTGATGAAATTCCGGATATTATCAACTCACAAACGTCGGCAACGAGATATTAGAAACTTTGGGATCCTCCTACTGGTTATAGGTATTGCTTCACGAGATCCGGGCATAACGCCTTTGAGTTCCTTCGGGGCTATAATGTTGCTGTGGAGTGCTATGTCATGGGGACTACGGATCAGCATAGCAAAAGGGAAACTACAAGATACCGTTTGGATACATATCATCGCCCTTATAACCCTAAGTTTAGTAGACCATCAAGTTAACGGTATCCTCCGGATCACAAAATCCGCCATAACCAACTTTTCAAAACAGGTGCTATATGCCGAATTGTCCGCACCTCCAGAAATACCGAAACCAATCCTGGAATTAGACCATGGACATGGTATCTATGCGTTAGCATTTTCACCCACCGACCCAGATATCATCGCAACCACCGGAGACAATACCATAAAACTCTGGAACCAAAACACACCAGAAACACCAGAAACACTTCACAGTAAAAAACACAGAGATGACATTGCTACCCTCGCTTTTTCACCCAATGGGGAGTACCTTGCCGCCGGAAGCCCTAACGCCATAACATTATGGGATACCCAACAGAAGCAGCCCCTTCAAACCTTTGAAGACAGTGCCAACACACTCACGTTTTCACCCGATAACCGCTACCTCGCCGCGGCAAAATGGAATCTTAATCTATTCGACATCACTGACACGGATAATTGCAGGAAAATAACACTCTTTGAACATCGCAAACACGATGTACAGATAGAGGCTCTCACTTTTTCACCAAACGGAGCATATCTGCTCGCCGGTGATAATCACGGTTACATCAAAGTTTGGGACATAGAAAAGCAAGGTTTAGCGATTCGACCTTTAAAAGCAGGAACAGCGACGGTTCGGGACATTAAGTTCTTAAACGATACAACGCAGTCCCGCTTCGTAACCGCAGGAACTGACGGAAGCATCAAATTTTGGCGCGCCACCGACTATCAAGTTGAGCGCAGCATTTCAACAGGTACCATCCTAAACCTTGCCTGTTCACCCGACGGAAAGACGCTGCTCACTGCCGCATGGAATAAAGTTAATCTCTGGGACATCCAGACTGGTAACGCTGTCTTCTCATTTAAACAAAAACTGAGGTCTGTCGGTTTCGGAGCAGACGGATCCACCTTTGCTACTGGAGATACCGACGGAACACTCCGAATTTGGGATATTCCACTACCCAATACCCACCAACAATTAACTCATCAAAAGGCAGTCAGGATCATTTATTTCTTACCCAAAGGAATCTCGCCACAACTCAATATACACAGAAAAATAGAGAAGATAATGCAGAAGGTACAACGGTTTTATGCACAACAGATGGAAGAAAACGGTTTCTCCAAAACCACTTTTAATATCGAAACTAACCCTAATGGAAAAATAAAAATCCATCTGGTCCAAGGGAAGTTTACGACTGATTATTATCTCGAAAATACAACGACAAAAATTGACGCAGAAATCACGGAATACTTTGATATATCTGAAAATGTGTTCCTTGTCGTTTTAGAGAGCACTATAGACGGTCTTGCAGGAGATACTTTAGCCGTTGCTGGGTTGGAAAGCACCTATATCGATGGAGAACGATGGCATGCACACGCAGGAACAGCGTATGTCCCAACCGTTGACAACGCTTTTGACTGGCAAACCGTTGCACATGAACTCGGACACGCCTTCGGCCTCAAACACGACTTCCGGCACCCCAGTTATATCATGTCCTATGGCAACGCTGTCAGATCAACGCTCTCATCTGCCGCAGCACATTGGCTGCAGCGACATCGCGTTTTTCAACCGAATCAACCCAATTTCAATAACCCTACCACCATTGATAGGAAAAACACTGCCCCCACTTTCCAAGTCGAAATTGTTGATCTTGATGGAATCCACCAAGTACAATGGTTCGTTCCATCCACTGGCAATCGCCCACCCCCCGGTTATGTGATTAGCCAAAACCGAAAAAACAACTTACGCAGCTGGAAAAAGTATACAGGCTACATTTTTAAGCACTATAGGAAGTTAAACGGCGAGAACCGAACAATCATCGAATTAAAACATCCGCATCAGAAAGTCCAAGTTCGTGTTATTGACAGCCATGGAAACATCACTTGGAGAACTTTCACGATAACGGCACCTCATTAACGTAGGACAGTCCCTGTCCACCTCCTCTTAACCCTCCTTACATTCCCCATCAATTTACACCCATATTTACCCTACCCACATATTTTTCAAAAAAAATCAAAAAAAATGAGAACCACCCTAAACTTTTTCAGTTTCATTCCTATACTTAACAATACAGTGGGAAATATGTGATTCCCGATTCACGCACGCAGTCGAAAATACCTATTGTTAAAGAGGAGAAACGCATGACAACGACAATCCGTTTAGCAGGTGGCGTTCCGATCCTGGAACCCAAAGGCAAGATCATCGGTCCCACAGGCGACCAACTCAAAGAGCGACTCGTCTCAGAGATAGCGGACGCTCAGACCTCTTGTGTTCTCATCAACTTTGAACACGTCTATCGCATAGACAGCACAGGGATGGGTGCACTCGTCATGGTATATATTGAGGTGAAACGAAGAGGCGGACGCATCGGTATCATTAATGTCGGCACGAAAATCCGGAGCCTCATCGTCCGGACGCAACTCATCACGCTTTTTCAATACTTTCAAGACGAAGATGCCGCTGTCGCCGCACTCTCAAACATCGTCAATGAAAATAAACCGTACGTCCAGTCCTGATAGGTGCGGTTTCGCAGCATACTCGGACAAATGTGAAATGCAAGAGGTGATATAATGTTCCGTGATTTACTTTCAAATCGATTGATCCAAGCTGGGCTCGTTTTCTGTGTTCTGATTGTCGGTGGGAGTCAACTCTATTATTGGCACGTCCACCGCACCAGTGAAATAGCATTAGAACAGAATGACCGGTTTTTGCGGGAATACAAGAAGCAGAACGCGCCTCCCGCAGAAGCGGTGAACGATCTGATAGAAAACGAACCCTTCGGTTTTGTGGATACACCCGATGCAAATACAGACACCCCTATATCCGATGAAACTAAGACGTTACCTAACGAGACCGAGCCCCTTGACTTCGCAGATGCGTTCTTAACAACTGATATAGCTTCAGAAGAAGTATCCGCTGAAGATGTGCCTGTTTCGCCCTTCGGATTTGGCCCATACCCTGAGGTACCAGATGGTTTTCCTAAAATACTGTCATGGCAATGGAATGAAGGAAAACGACAGGATTTTGCCGGTTCTTTAAGAGATCAGGAACTTATAGATAGAGTCCTCATCAAACTTTGGAATCAAGGCGATCACAATTGGCGAGGGGCTAAACTGGATGACCAAAACGGTAGAGTTTATCCGTTATATCGTAACGTGATCTATGTAAACCGCTGGATAGAAGTCCCCGTAGAAGGGGGCAAGATAATGCCATTTCCCGCAGGCGGTGTCTCGGGAGGATCCGATTGGAAACCTGATATAATCGCTTTCGTAAAGAGTGGCGGTAAAATCCCAGATCATATCCAATTCATTGATCGAAATACCGCAGGGTACAATCCTGACGATTTTCTTAACCTAAGATAGGAGGAAAGATGTCTTTTTTACGATCCTTATCAATGCTTATATTGATTGCCTTTTTAGTTACCATTGGAACTGCTTTTGCCGGACAAAGCGGCGATGATTGGACAGGTAGCTATGTGATGGGTAATAATAAATTCTATTATGGTTAGGCTTGGGCAGATAATGATGATGATAACCATGCAGGCTGGTACCACGTATGGGCACATGTAGGGACTGGTGGCAACGATTACAGCGGAGGGAGTTATACAGGGGAATTCGAGGATTATGCTTTTTCACTGCATATAACAAGTTTGGACGATCCGAATCCACCACAACCGAATTTTTCATCACACTTTATCAACTAATTTTTTTTTATTGTAGACATGAAAGGGTGTCTGTGCTAAGTCAGACACCCTTTTGAGAAAAATGGGGTAAGTGACATTTGATTTTTTTGTCACTTACCCCCATTTTTTCCTGAAGGTTTGTGGTGAAAGGTTTTAGT
>VXZK01000377.1 GCA_009845545.1 Candidatus Poribacteria bacterium | reverse complement strand
GTCAGGAACTTAAAACCCCTTCCATAAAAATGGATTTTGCGTAAGTCCTGAATATGTTTGGTCTAACTTTCTTAACAGCCTCTTTTGCAATAGCTGGTGCGATAGGTGCGTCCATCCCGCTCATCCTTCATCTGCTGAATAGGGAGCGTGCGAGACGGTTGGTCTTCAGTACTGTCCGTTTCATCCAGATGTCGCATCAGACGAACGTGCGGCGGCACAAGTTGAAACGGTTGCTGCTGCTGCTCATGCGTATTCTGATGTTGGCGTTGCTCGGATTGGCGTTTGCGCGTCCATTTTTCGCTGATAATCCGGAGTTTACGCAGAAGACGGGTGGGAAACGGAACGCTGTTATTATTCTGGATACCTCTTATAGTATGCAGTATGAGGGAGTGCTTGAGACTGCGAAAAAAGAGGCTGCCGAAATTCTGGCTGGACTTGATGCCTCCGATGCTGCCGGTCTCATTCTTTCGTCCGATAACGCACGTGTCGTTGCGCCACTCGGTTCAGAATTTGCGCACATCCGGGCGGCTTTGGATACCGCAGAAACCTCTAACGAGCGGACGGATTACTTGGACGCGATGCAAACCGCGGATGAGATACTACAACCTATCCCTATTGGTGAGAAACAGGTCTATCTTATTGCGGATATGCAAAAGCGTGGCTGGGAGAATTTCATTGAGACGGATAAACTTAGCCCCGATATCCAAATCCATTTTGTTGATGTGCGTGCAGAAAAACCACAGAACTATGCTATTACCCAGATCAGCGTTCCACCTGTTGTACTCAAAGAACAGAAAGCGTCGCAGCTTGTGGCGCGGGTACGCAATTTCGGTGATGAACCGGTTGAGAATTTGCAGGTGCGTCTCTTCATAGATGGCAATGTGATTGACAGTGTTGAACTTGACATAGAACCAGATGACCTCGCGGACGCTGTTTTTAAAGTTGAGTTTCAAGACGAGGCGACCCATACGGGTTGGGTTGAACTGCCAGAAGATGGGCTTGGTATTGACAATAAGCGATATTTTACTTTACAAAGCCTACAGTCGATTAAAGTCCATGCTGTCCGGGAAGAACCGCGAACGCGCGGCCGTTATGAAGCTGTAGAAACGTTCTTCATGAAAAAGGCATTGGCATCCGGGAGTGATGCTGTCCAAATTGATTTCGCCGAATCCGTCTCGGTCCCGAATGCATCGACACTTGCGAGCGTAGATGTGCTGATCCTTGCGGATGTAGCAGAACTCTCTTCCGGTGAAGCGGCGCGCGTGAAGGCTTATGTCGCTGCTGGTGGTGGTTTGATTGTGACAGTTGGCAATCATATAGGTGCTGATACCTATAAACAACAGCTCGGCGGTGAGACCGGATTAATGCCGTGCGACTTTGTGCAAGCGGTCGGCGATGCGCTGGATCGCGAGCAATTCCGTGTCCTCGCTACGGTGAAATACGAACACCCGATTTTCGTGCCGTTCAAGGAGCCAAATCACGGGGATTTCGGTAAGGCTCGGTTCTACAGAATTTTTCAGGCGGTCCCTACAAAAGATGCGACTGTTATTGCTGCTTATGATGATGGAAGTCCAGCCCTCTTTGAAAAACCTTATGGGACCTTAGGACGTGTACTGTGTTTTACCTCGACAATAGACAGAGAATGGAACGATCTACCGATTCGAGCGGTTTATCTACCATTCCTGCATGAGTCTATTAAGTATCTCGCGCTTAAGGATGTAGACGCTGCGCCAAATTATCGTGTCGGTGATAGTGCTGAACTGAAGGTTTCAGACGATGAGAATGGCGACGCTGCGCGGAGCAAGGAAATCGCTGTGTTTAACCCGAACAACGTTGAAACTCGCTTGCAGCGGAACACAGATACTACCGAAGCACCGTCGCGGGGTAGCGTTTTTTATGATGACACTGCGGTGCCGGGCATCTACTCAGCCCATACCTCTGGGGCAGCACCGTACTATTTTGTTGTCAATATTGACACAACAGAATCCGACCTTGCAGCACGTGATGTAGAAGAGTTAAGAAGTATGCTGAAGGGTGTTTCGGACGAATCAGTTGAGGAGAAACCGACTCAAGAACTCGTAGCACAATACCATGAGGATGTTGAGAAAAGCCAAAATGTATGGATTTATCTCATGTTAGCAGTTTTTGCGTTGGCAGTAACAGAAATGTTCCTTGCCAATCGCGTTTAGCAGTTAGCCGTCAGCAGTCAGAAAAGAGATGTTTTGTAACGCTTGCGTCTTTGCTGAAGGTTTCCGATGGGTGATAGCCATTCCGGATTCTGTGATTTTGCCTAAGTCCTAAAAACGTTTGAAAACATTTTCGTTTAAGAGTCACTTGTGCCGTTGTTGCAAGCTTAGGAAAATGGATTACTATCAAACACCGTTGAACGGATCAAAAACCCGATTTTGACAACGGAAAAATCGGTGAGGAAACCTAATAATTAAAAGTATGAAGTTTGAAGCGAGTGTACCGATTGAGGTGCCGAAAATCGTATCTGACGAGCAGACCCAGTTTTTTGTGGAGAACGGGTATCTTGTTGTCCCGGATCTGCTCTCGCTTGATGAAATAGAGGAGCTGCGGCAGGACACTGTCACGATCGCGAAAGGCGGTCATCCGTGCGACAATTTCAAACCGCTCCCTGACGATATTAGCGATACTGAAGCTATCAGCCGTATTCTCTGCATTCATCAACCGCATTTTGTCAGTCCAATCATTGAGAAGTACGTCAAGCACCCGAAAATCTGCGGTATCTTGAGCCAAATAGCCGCTGCGCATCTGCCTTATTGGGACGGCAGTGTCAAGTGCATGCAGTCGATGCTCTTTGTGAAGCCCCCAAATTTTCAAGGGCAGGCGTGGCACCAGGATGAAATCTACATTCCGACGCGTGATCGTTCCTTAATTGGGGCTTGGATTGCGATGGATGATGCGACAGTCGAAAACGGGTGTTTATGGGTGCTCCCTGGTTCACATCGTCAAGGCTATCTCTATCCGCAGCGGTCTCATGAAAATCCAGATGAGTTTGATTTTGCGGAGGAAAGTTACGGTTTTGATGACACAAGTGAGGTGCCGGTTGAAGTGACAACGGGAACATTAGTCTTTTTTAACGGGTATCTGCTCCATCGCTCGCGTAAAAACCGTGGCGATACGTTTCGCCGGGTTTTGGTGAGCCATTACTGTAACGCTTGGTCGTTGTTACCGTGGTCAATTCGGGAAGGTGAGCGTCCAGCGAGTGCTGACCGGCGCTGCATTATCCCAGTTTCTGGCGTTGATCCTTATGTGTGGAAAGGCTATGATGCTCCACCAAAGACTGTCTCGCTGCGGACGTGCAAAGCCGTTGAGCAGATGGAGGAATCGGATGCAAGTTGATGGTCTTTTGGAACTCAAACAAGCGTTAGAGACAATGTTTTCACGCATTGAGACAGGGGAGGATATACTGGAGCAATTGGCGCAAATTAACGTGCTACATCAGGAACTTGACCCGACAGCACCGAAAATGCTACGACACTATCTTGAACGGAAAAGTTACACAAAGGCATTAGCACTGCTTGCGGAAGTCACGCGCACCGTCTGAAGTTGCGCGATCTCTCTGAAGTCGCCCGATCCCGATCATCGGTATGGGTGCTTCAGTGGGTCATTGTGATGGTGTGCTTCCGAAAATTTTGTAAATGGGGAGAAAAATGGCAAGAGAGGATGGCCGCCGGTCAGATGAGTTACGACCGGTTACGATCAAACGACACTATATCAAACATGCAGAGGGTTCAGTCCTCGTGGCAACGGGTGACACCCGCATTATATGTACAGCCTCCGTTCTTGATCAGCAGCCGCGGTTCATGCGCGACCAGCGGATCAGGAAGAAAGGTTGGGTGACAGCCGAGTACTCCATGTTACCGCGTTCGACTTCTGAACGGATGCAGCGTGAGATAACCCGTGGCGGTGTCAGTGGTAGAACACAAGAGATACAACGTCTCATTGGCCGTTCTCTGCGTGCGGCTGTAGACTTGCATGCCTTAGAAGAACGGACTGTCTGGGTGGATTGTGATGTCATCCAAGCGGATGGTGGTACACGTACTGCCTCGATTACAGGAGCGTTTATTGCCCTCTGGGATGCTTGTCAGGAACTTGTCAAAAGTGGCAGGATCGAAACATTTCCTATTACCGATAACATCGCCGCAACGAGTGTGGGGCTTATCAACGGTGAAGCGATGTTGGATCTCTGTTATACCGAAGATTCAACAGCAGATGTTGATATGAATATTGTTATGACCGGGAGTGGGAAGTTTATAGAAATACAAGGCACAGCGGAGGAGAAACCCTTTTCGCGGGACGATTACAATCAGATGTTGGATTTTGCTGTTGGCGGCATACAACAACTTATCCGATTACAGAATCGGATGATGTTAGAGGATTTAGATGAAGCTGGTATTGGCGACGCGTAACCAAGGCAAGGTCCTCGAACTCACAGAAATGCTGAGGTGTCATCAGTCACAAGCGGTGTGTGATTCATCAGATACCTCTTTAGTTGGTAACCGAGAACCGATAACTTTGACGACGAGCTCGTCTACAGATAATTTTGCTCAGGCGCGAGTTCTTGGTCAAAACCAGTATGAGGTCATTTCGTTGAACGCCTATCCTGATGCGCCAGAGGTTGTTGAGGACGGCAAAACATATATGGAGAATGCCGTTAAAAAAGCGTCTGTGATTGCAGAATACACAGGTTATCTGGCACTCGCTGATGATGCTGGCTTAGAGGTAGACGCGCTCAACGGTGCGCCCGGTATCCATTCTAAACGGTGGGCAGGTGAAGACGCTACAGATGCGATCCGGATCGCGAAACTTCTTCAAGCACTTGAAGGTGTCACTGATCGGCGTGCCCGTTTTGTTGCTGCGATTGCAATCGTCCACCCTGACACGACATCCGAAGGCGTTCTCGGTGTTTGTGAGGGACGTATCAGGCATGCACCGGTAGGAGAAAGCGGATTTGGCTATGATCCAGTGTTTGTGCCGGACGGTTACGATCAAACTTTCGCAGAATTGGGTGAAGAAATCAAAAATCAAATTAGCCATAGAGCCAAGGCATTAGAAAAAGCACGGGAATGGCTTTTATAGTTATAAGTTATAAGTAAAGAGCAGAACCTCTTAACCAACCACTTATAACCCATTAGAGGAGAAAATGGCAGCACTTAACGATTTACGCAACGGGTTGGTTATCCGACTCAATGACACCATTTACACTATCGTCGATTGTCAACATGTGAAACCGGGGAAGGGCAGTGCCTTCGCGCGGACAAAGATCAAACGTATCACGGATGGTGCAGTTTTGGATCGCACGTTTCGATCCAATGAGACTGTCGAAACCGTCCGGGTTATGGATCACAAGATGCAGTATATGTACCGAGATGGTGATGTCTTGTGGTTTATGGACAACGAATCATTTGAACAACATACACTTCCACTGGCTCTCGTTGAAGATAGCTTGAAGTTTCTGAAAGCGGGAGAAACTGTCACGGTCAAAATGGACGGCCAGGTGCCGCTCGCGGTTGAACTTCCGAATTTCGTTGAGCTTCAAATCGTTGAAACCGATCCTGGATTGCGAGGGGATACCGTCAGCGGTGGCTCCAAACGTGCGACCCTTGAGACAGGTGGGGTTGTTAACGTTCCACTTTTTGTGCAAAACGAAACGCGTATCAAAGTTGACACGCGCACCGGAAAATATGTAGAAAGGATATAATAGTTATCAGTTACCAGTGGCCAGTAACCAGTTACAGACTGGAAAACTGAACACTGTTAACTGTTAGCTGTTAACTGGTAACTGATATGCGTCAAAACAGACCTAAGGATAAATCTCAATCTGGGGAACAAGACTATAGTGATATCCTTGAACTCGTTGAACGGTTGGCAGAGGTGCTCGACCGTGCGGAGCTCACGGAGATACGCGTTCGTGAGAACGAATTTGAGGTGCAAGTCTCGAGATACCGCGGTAACCCGGGCGGCTATGAGCGAATGCCTTCACCACAGCCAACCGAGACAGGTATGGCGGTAGGAACGCCGCATCTGCCGGGAGAAAATGTGGAAGTGGAGGTGGATGGTGATGGACAGAGTGTCTACATCAGCGCGCCGATGCCTGCTCGTTTCTATTGTGCGCCTGCGCCTGATGAGTCGCCTTTTGTGCAAGTCGGGGATACGGTCAGCACGGGTGAACCTGTAGGCATGCTCGAAGTTATGAAGACTTACAACCCTGTGGAAGCCCCGTTTAACTGCGAAATTTTAGAGATTCTTGCTGAAGATGGCGAGGCGGTTGAATATTCCCAACCTCTGTTCCGGGTGAAACAGCTGTAGGCATGATCCCTGCGAGAAATAAAAATATGATAAAAAAGATACTAATAGCAAATCGCGGTGAGATCGCTGTTCGCATTATCCGAGCCTGCAAAGATATGGGGATTAAGACGGTGGCTATTTTTTCGACCGCGGATGAAGACGCACTGCACGTTAAATATGCTGACGAGGCGTACTGCATCGGTCCCCCACCTTCATCAGAGAGTTATCTTAAATATGCGAATATTATTGCAGTTGCGGATTTCGCGAATGTCAACGCGATTCACCCAGGGGCAGGCTTTCTCGCTGAGGACGCGCAGTTCGCCGAGATTTGCGAGGCACACGAAATAAAATTTATTGGCCCCTCCGTCACGAATATCACAACGATGGGGGATAAAGTGCAGGCACGCGAGACGGTAGCAAAAGCGGGTTTAAAACTTGTACCGGGTAGCCGAAGCGGCAAACGCAAAAACAGCAAAAAGGGAACAGTTGATACGGCTGACGAAGCCGCGCAGCTTGCAGAGAAGATTGGCTATCCTATTGGGATCAAAGCCGTTGCTGGTGGTGGTGGGCGCGGTATCCGCATCGCAGAAAACCGTCCGAGCCTACTGACGCTTTTTCACACTGCAAAAGCAGAAGGCGAAGCCGCTTTTGGAAACGGGGATGTTTACATCGAAAAATGGATAGAAGAAGCACGGCACATTGAAGTTCAGGTTTTAGGTGATACGCACGGAAACGTCGTCCACTTGGGAGAGCGTGAATGTTCCATACAGCGTAAACAGCAGAAGTTACTTGAGGAAGCACCCGCTGCCTCTATCTCACTTAAACTTCGTTCGGAAATTTGTAAAGCCGCAGCAAAAGCAGCAAAATCTATCGGCTATGTAAGTGCTGGTACCGTTGAGTTTGTTGTCGATAAAAACGATAACTACTACTTCTTGGAAATGAACACTCGGATCCAGGTTGAACACACCATCACCGAATGTATCACCGGTATCGACTTGGTTAAAGAACAGATCCGACTCGCAATGGGTGAACAACTCGGATACAGTCAATCCGATATCCATCTCCAAGGACACGCCATTGAATGCAGAATCAATGCAGAGGATCCTGCAAACAACTTCATGCCTTCGCCGGGACTGGTCACTGCTTATCATCCGCCCGGCGGTATCGGTGTTCGGGTTGATGACTACATCTATGCAGGTTATACTGTACCACCACACTACGACTCGCTAGTGGCGAAACTCATCGCAAGTGGTAGAAATCGCGAGGAAGCGATCGCCCGTCTCCAACGTGCATTATCCGAATTCCAGATTGAAGGCATAAAAACCACGATTCCACTCTATCAAGATATTCTCCATGATGAACGCTTCCTCAATGGAGCGATTTTTACGAATTTTTTAGAAAAATGATACCATCAATCAACCCGTTTGTCGAAAAGAAATCTTGACATCATTTGCAATTTTGGGTATAATTCTTACCAAGTGCACATCCCAACGGCTGCTCGAAACCGTACAACAAAGGTGACGACCATGCAAAACGGACACATTCAATTATAGTAGAACCCGTAATTATTTGCACATTGGAGAAACCGTAGGGGTTGGGTTACCCAACCCCTACGAGCGAAAAGTGTAAACTTATTTTCGGATTTTACTATAAGAGAGAAACACTAAACCTGAATAAGACCAAAGCGTAGAAACTGCCCCTGACAAAGGAGTAAAACCATGATCGCGAACTTGATTACGCTTTTTCGCCTGATCCTCGCCTTTGTTGTGATTTCCCTCTTTGGACATCACATCTATTTAGACATTCTGCTTGTCGCACTGATCGGTTTGATTCTGTTTCTCGATGCGGTTGACGGTTATGTTGCTCGCAAACTAAATCAGACCTCCGATTTTGGTGCACTATTTGACATCATCGGCGACCGAATTGTCGAATGCATCTTCTGGGTTTACTTCGCTGTCGTTGGGTTGATCCCGTTCTGGATTCCAGTGATCGTGATTGCGCGAGGGTTTTTCACAGACGGCTTGCGAAGCGCGGCGTTTGCACAAGGCAAAACTGCCTTCGGTGAGAACACTATGATGTCTTCAAAATGGACCCGTGCCCTTACCAGTTCACGAATAAGCCGTAGTATCTATGGCATTGCGAAAGCAGTCGCTTTCATCTATCTTGGCGGTGTGATCGCTTTCAAGAATTCCGGTATCCATCCTGAATTAATTGTCGGTCTGGAATTAGCAGGCGTGATACTCTCTGTTGTGACTGTCGCCATGTGCCTGATTCGTGGCCTTCCTGTTTTGGTTGACGGTTGGAAGTATGTTAAAGGGTAACGTCGTAAGCTAAACAAGCGTCATTTTCGTGACATGTGATTATCGCCGTCAGTCTTTAACAACACACGACTTCCATCTTCGCTCGCAAGTGCTGTAAAAAGCGATCTTGCTGCTGAATATGCTGCTGCTGAAAGTATGCGATTTTTAAGTGTAAACACCAGCTGATAAGTGATGATATTCCCAACCTGTCTGTACTGTCTGGTAAGTTCCGCATTCTCTATAACATGGTGAATATCCTTTGGTAGTTTAGCTGCCCACCCGTCTGGCATCTGGATGCGGATCGCCTTTTCAATTTGCATTGGGTAACCTAAATCTAATGAATAGATGCGTTGTTCGTTAGCAAAGGTTTCAGCGTAGTCTGCGAACTCATCAATTGGCAAAGGTAGTAGCATATCGTCGCCGACCCACGTTCCGTAATTCTCAACATGGAACCCGAGATTAATTGTCACTGGTACGTTTAAATCAGCAAGATCGGACATTTCGGACCACGCCACCTGGATACCCGGAAATTGCTGGCTGAGTTCAGTCGCTAAAATGGTTTTCAGTGCATTGGGCTGTATCTGTTGGTATGCCCATCGGGTATTTAGCTCATACTGTCCATCTGTCTGGATGTAGAGCGTACCTTGTACACTACCGTCGCTGTCTAACGCCAATTCTGTGGTGCTGACAAGACGGTTGGATTCTGGTGCGTAAATAGGTGTCTCCACAAACTCACCGTGTGTATCAGAGATAAGAAATCCTGTGCGTCCTTGTGCGTTATACGGGAGATCGCCATAACCACAAGTTGTAGCTGTAGGGTCCAACCATATATGAGTCTTTGTGCCAGCAGGAATTGCAGTAATCATGTGGTTAAACTGGCTAAGCAATGGCAGCGTGGTATCAACGCGTTCGTGCGGAGCGACACTCATCAGGACCGGATAGGCTTTGATGCCTACCAAATCC
Organism: Candidatus Poribacteria bacterium; assembly: GCA_009845545.1. Taxonomy (GTDB): domain Bacteria; phylum Poribacteria; class WGA-4E; order WGA-4E; family WGA-3G; genus WGA-3G. The sequence continues at coordinate 2,504 of VXZK01000377.1, read as the reverse complement.
AACATCGAAATTAGAAGTGTGGTTTTATCTTTGCAATCCCCGTATTGCATTTGAAAGACCTCAGCGGCAGGCGTAGGTTGATAAGCACTCTGCCCGAGTTCAATGCCGACGTACCGGATGTTTGTGGCGACAAAGTGATAGAGCGCACGTATTTTCGCCTCTTCCGTCGTCAGATTGCTGGTTAGCTGCTGGACTTTTGCTTCAATGTTGGTATCCGGGGTATATCTATCCTTCGCGAGGTTTTTATACCACGTGTAGACACTGTTCCAATTTTCAATTGAGGAATAGCGCAAACGTGGCACGATGTCGTTAATGTGTGGCATCCCTTCTTCCAGCATCAGCCCTGGTGTCTTGCCGTACTTCCATATATAGATGATAGTGTCATTTTCTGTGTGGGATATCACAGGTGTTTGTGGATTTGGGTCGTTAGCGACTTCCCACTGAAGGTGCCAGGCTTTCGGCATCTGAAGGGCAAAACGGGTTTCCAGTGTCGCTTCCGTTGCCTGAAAATTGTATCCACCGGTAATCCATGTCTCGCCTCCTGGGACTTTATCTTCGAGCGTTACCTTGTACTCAATGCAGACTCCGGGTGCAAGACCAACCATAGAGATTACCTTCCACATGGCATCAGAGTATAAGTTTTGCGATAATAGCCCGGGCGGTGTCACATCGTTAAAGGCTTCAGCAGGCGGTTGCAGGATTGTGCCATCCGTTGTGATTGTTCTTGCGATGTTCACGCCTATATTCTGTGCGATAGGTTGGTAAGGGATGGCGATGTCTCCATACCTCTGGATGCCTCTTTCGGTGAGGATTTTAACGACTTGATGTGTCGTGTAACGCGACTGTCCAGTCGGTAAAACGTCGTGGCTGAAATGGTTGAACAGCACCAGTGTGTCAGCGTCCGGATAGTCGCTCGCGTCAGGTGCATTCGCGATGATATATTCAACATCCGGATTCAGGAGGGTAACAGGTGGCACATCGGTGAGTTGTCCCGAACTAAGATTTAGTTGGGCGAGTGCTTGAAGCCGTGTTAAGGCAAGGAGGTTGTCCGGCTCAATTTCTAAAAGTTGTTGATATTGCAGTTGTGCCTCAAAGTAACGCTGCTGATCTTCATAGAGGGCAGCGAGTTGTTCTCTTGCCCAAGTATCCTTCGGAAATAATCGAATGGATTCCCGTAATTCTGCGATCGCCTCGCCGAGTTTGCCTTGTCCGAGATAGATTAATCCCAAGTAATTGTGTAAATTTTCACTTTCGGGACGTTCACATTTCGGATCAAGAGATAACGCTTTGTGGAGGATCTCCACCGCCTCATCATAGCGTTCGAGCTCTTTGTAGGCTAAACCGAGATGGTTTAATGCATAGAGGTTCTCTCCTGAAACTCCGAGAACTCGCTCATAGTATTCAGCAGCGACGGCATAGTCCATTAATTTCTCAGAAATATATCCAACGTAGTTAAGGGCTGCGATATTCTTCGGTTCAAGTGCTAAAAAAGCAATAAATGTGTTCTTGGCGTTTTCGTATTCCTCAAGCTCGAAGTATATTTCCGCTATTTTGCGTTGGACTTCACTGGCATCGGGACGAAGCGTGATAGCGACTTCGTAAGCGGCGAGTGCTGCACGCAGGTTACCCTGTTTTAGTTCATTATTGCCTGCCTCAACCTGTTCCTGCCACTGACGGCTGCGCTCAACCAGCGGGTCAACTATTGGTGGCGGGGATGAATTTTTCGAGAAAATCGTGCATCCGGTGATGACAAAAAGTAGGCTTAACAACCCAAATGCATAGTTTTTGTGAAACATCATTGTTAATCTCCGTCAGCGATGAGGTGCCCGACACTCAATTTTTCTGAAGTTTCGGGTTTCCGCTGTGGCGTTCCTTATCTCGGCGTGTCTTTTTCTCCAAGTTCTTTTTGAATGCCTCTTCAAGTTCAACGCCTGTTTGATTTGCGAGACAGATAAGCACAAACAGGATATCCGCCATTTCCTCACCAAGGTTTAAATCTTTCTCATTTTCCTTGAAGCTTTGTTCGCCATATTGACGCGCCATAATTCGTGCTAATTCACCGACTTCCTCCATGAGGATGGCGGTATTGGTTAATTCTGAGAAATATCGGATTCCGATGTTGTGGATCCAGTCGTCTACAAACTTTTGGCAATTTTCGAGCGTGTAGTCCATATCAGTTTATCTCCATTTTGGTGGCGTGTGCTCAGGACTTACGCCCAGTGGGCTGTCCACACTAAAATTATAGATAGATTCGTTCGTAGTAGTGCGATGTATCGCACTGCTTCGCAGTGAGAAAAGGAAACCAGCAACGGGCAATAATGCACTTCGCATTTGGGTGAGTACACCGCGATGCACATCGCATCTGGGCGAGTACGCCGCAAAAATTGCCCTACTACAAACGGATATTTGTTCAAGGATAGGTGTCTACATAATTCTAAGTTTTACTATAATACCATTTCTAAATGATGATATAGCATTACCGGTTTTCAAGAAACGTGTCGTTA